>SCVR01000343.1 GCA_004296805.1 Dehalococcoidia bacterium | reverse complement strand
TGGTTCTTCGCGTCCTCGTACTGGGCATCCAACTGGTCGGGGCCGAGTTCCTGCGCCTCGCGGATCGCCTCAGCCACTTCGGCACGTTTCACGGTGCGAAGCTCCTGAAGCTCCTCTTCGAGTTTCACGAACCCTGCCTTGGTGAGCAGTACGGGTTCTTCGGTCATTGGGGGACCCCCTACGGCGCGGGCCGGTGAAGCAGAAGCCCGGCGCCCTCACGGGCCGCCGGGCGGTAGATCGACTGGGGAGGAGTACTCCGTCGGGTACCGATGTTAGCGGATGCTCCGTTTACCTCGCAAACCGCCCAACGTCCCATCTTCAAGGAATCTGGGCCTGCCGAACTCAAAGGTGGGCAGTGGTAGACTCGGGCGCGGCGGGGGCCGGGCCTGAACAGGCCGTGCGGGAGCGTGTCCCATCTCCAGCCTGCCCGATCTCGATGCACCGGTACCACCTCCTCCCGCACCTCCGAGGCGTGGTGTCGGTACGCCTGTCCTTGTCGCCGTGAGCAGCCTCGCGGTGGTTCTGGGGGGTGTCGCAGGCGGACTCGCCGGACGGGCCACCGGTGGAGGTGGCGCCGGACCGGTCGCCGGGGTCTCGACGGCTACGCCAGCGCCGACGCCGTTCGCGCCCCAGGGGGGTGCCGGGATGACCCGCGCCGCCGAGCGTGCGCTCGCCTCGGTCGTGACGGTGATTGCCGAACTGCCACCCTCGGTGGACTCCAGCGGGGTTCGCTCAGAGCAGACGAACGCCGGCACGGGGATCGTCCTGGGCGAGGACGGCCTGATCCTCACGAACTTCCACGTCATCAGCGGCGCGGCGCGGGTCAGAGTGATCCTCCCCACCGGCGAGTCCCGCGACGCCACGTTTGTTGCTGACGACTCTCCGTTTCAGGACATGGCGTTGCTCTCGATCCCCGCGGGTGGGCTGAAGGCGGCCGTGCTGGGATCGTCCGCGGCACTGCGTTCCGGCGAGCCGGTGATCGCGGTGGCGAGTGGCGTGAACTCGGTCCAGAACCAGGTGAAAGGCGGCGTCGTTTCCGCGACGAAGGTCGAGTTGGTGCGCCCGGGCCTGATCCTCAACGGCATGATCCAGACCGATGCCGCCGTGAACCACGGCGACTCCGGTGGGGCCCTTGTCAACGCGAACGGCGAAGTGGTGGGGGTGCTCACCACCATCGTGCGGCAGCAACCCAGCGGCGACATCGTGGAGGGCGTGGCGCTCTGTCACGCCATCGATGACCTCAAGCCCATCATCGATGCCGTCCGGAGCAGCGGCAGCAACCCTCGGCCACGGTTGGGCATCGAACGCTTCGGCACGCAGCACCGCTTGCTGAGTGCGGCCGAGGCTGCCCAGCTGCGCCTACAGCCGAGTGGTGGCATCGTCGTGACGCGCGTGGACCCAGGAAGCCCGGCGGAGGCCGCCGGCATCCGCACCGGGGACATCGTCGTGGGCGTCGGGAACTCGAGGCTGTCGCAGGCGGAGCCGTTCGTGAACCTGCTCGCCGCCGTGGGCAGCAACGAAGTGCGACTGGCCGTCGTCCGCGACGGCGTGGCGCGGCCTCTCGCCGTGACGCCGCGCCCGGTCCGACGGTCATAGGAAGGACGAGGACGATGCCCGGTCGCCCCCGTCTCCCGGTCCCGCCCGGACGCCCTCAGTTCGACCTCGAGGACGACGCCTTCGATGACCGGGTCCCCGGGGAGCCTCCGGAGATCCCCGGCTGGCCCCCACGCCTGCCCCGTGACTACGACGGCGACGACGGCGGTCGGGACGATGCCGGCCTCTTCCGGATGCTCGGTGTGCTCGTGCTGGCGGCCGCGGTGGTGATTGCACTTGTGCTTCCGGGTTCGCCGATCCGTGTGATCGGCCGGGGTGGGGACTCGGCAGGTGAGGGCATTACCGCGAAGCCACGAGGCGACCTGCCAGCGTTACCCGCCGGCCTGACCGCCGTGAGCCGCCTGTACGAGCTGTCCGTCCCCGGTGGACTGGAGGGCACCCAGGTCATCGAGGTGGTACTGAGCGAACACCTCGCGGATGGGAAGAACCTGCTCTTCTACTCGTACGACGGTGACACCTGGAAACGTCTGGGCGTCGCGAACCTGAGCGCCGACGGCAAGCGTGCATCCGGTGAGCTGCCTTACCCGCCGAAGTCCGTCGCGGTCCTTCGGGCAAGCGCGACTGCCCGCTCGTTGGGCCTGCTCGTCAGTTCCGGCCAGGCGCCCGACGCAGGTGCACTGTCCGGCGCATCCGTGGTCGCCGTCAGGGCGGCCGTGCTGGGCAAAGACGGCAGGTCGATCACGCTTCGCGAAGGTGGCTTGGCTCCAGCGTTGAAGGCCGCCAACGGTAAGCCCGTCTACCTCGCCATCGAGGCGGGACCTGACGCAGGCGGCACCACGCTGGGTGCCGATCTCGTCACGTCCATCGCATCGACGGCGAAGGCCGCCGGCGTGATGGGCGTGCTCGTCGATCTGGGTCCGCTGCCCAAGGATCAACGAGAGTCCGTTTCGAAGTTCACAGCGGATCTCGGCGCGCGACTTCGGGCCGACCGCCTCGGGTTTGTCGTCGCGGTTCCAGCCGCCGGACGGGATGGTGGGGCGTATGACTGGTCCGCCATCCTCGCGTCCGCCGGCGGGCTCTGGCTCGCCCCGCGGGTCGACTCAGGCGACTACTACGCGGACGTGAACGCCACTCTGGACGGCGCGACGGAGGCAGGAGTGGACCTCGCTCGGGTGTCTCTCGTGCTCGACCGCCGTTCGCAGGAGACGTCCACGGGGGCCCGCTCGATGCTGACCCAGCGTGATGCGCTCGCACTTGGCAGCACCATCCTTCGAGCGCCGGACACGGGCGTGGGTGGCACCGCCACCGTGACGCTCACAGCGCCGTTCCTCTCGGGGAGTGGTGGAGGCCTCCGTTGGGACGACGCGGCGAAGTCGGTCACGTTCACCTTCGCCGAGGCCGGCAAGCCGCACGCCGTCTGGGTCGAAAACCGCTTCTCGGCGGGTTTCCGACTCGACCTCGCAAGCCGTCGCGGACTCGGAGGCATCGTGCTCGACCAGGCGGAGGCGAATCCGGACCTCGCGGATATCTCGGGTATGGCGGCGGAGTTCGCCCAGGGCGGCTCCCCTCGACTCGAACGGCCATTCGGCCCGTATCTCATCCCCTGCTGGCAGGCGCTGGGTGGCGGAAGCATCGAAGGTGCCTCCGCCTGTTGGACGCAGGACCTTGCAGCACCATCCGCGGTCTGGCGCACCCCGAAGTCAGGGGGCGTATACACCGTGCGACTGGTGGTTTCGGACGGCACCTCGTTCGTGGGCCAGGAGATCCCGATCCGGGTGACGCCGGGGGGGCTCGCCGAACCGATCGGCGGCATCAATGTCCCCGGTACCACGACGACCACGCCCGTGACTCCGACTCCCACTGCCACGGCTGCAGTTCCCGCCGGCCCACCTCGGCCGGGAGGCAACTAGCCGTGCTCCGGGTGATCGCGGGCAGTGCACGCGGGGTGCTCCTCCACATGCCGACCAGCAGCGCTACCCGACCAACTTCAGGGCGCCTGCGTGAGGCGTTGTTTTCGATGCTGACGAGCGCGGGTGCGGATGGCTCTCGGGTGCTCGACCTCTATGCGGGCAGTGGCGCGCTCGGGATCGAGGCGCTGTCCCGTTGGGGTGGCCATGCCACCTTCGTCGAGTCGCAGGCGCGGGCCGCAGCGGTCATCCGGGAAAACCTTCACCGGGCCAAGTTCGCCGAGCAGGCGGAGGTGGTCGTTGCGCGAGTCGGCCGGTGGCGCGCCGTGGGGGGTGGCCCGTACACGCTCGTACTCGCTGATCCACCGTATGATGACGCGGCCTCGTGGGCCGCGATCGAGCAGACCGTCGCAGGCGCCCTCACGCCAGACGCGCTGATCGTCGTGGAGCATGACGCCCGGCAGTCACCGCCGGAGAACCTTGCGGGGCGCGAGTGCTGGCGAGACCGCCGGCAGGGCGCCGGTGCGGTGGCAATCTATCGTGCTCGAGCGGAGGAGGCTGCATGACCGTCGCGCTGTACGCGGGACGCTTTGACCCCGTGACCAACGGGCACCTTGATGTCGTCGCCCGCGCCGCTTCGATCTTTGCAGAAGTGGTCGTTGGAGTGGCCGCCAGCCGCTCCGCGATCTTCACGCTCGAAGAGCGCACCGCCATGTTTGAGGCTGCTGCGAAGAGTGCCGGCCTCACGAACGTCCGTTTCGCTTCCATCACAGGTCTGACCGTGGACGAGGCGCGTAAGCAAGGCGCGAGCGTCATCG
This sequence comes from Dehalococcoidia bacterium, assembly GCA_004296805.1. Classification (GTDB taxonomy): domain Bacteria; phylum Chloroflexota; class Dehalococcoidia; order UBA2979; family UBA2979; genus SURF-43. Next base: position 2,145 of record SCVR01000343.1, on the reverse strand, counting down.
TCCGTGGCCTGCGTGCCGGCGACTTCGCGTACGAGTTCGACATGGCGCTGATGAACCGCGACATGGCGCCGGACGTCGAGTCGGTGTACCTCATGACCGCGCTGGAGCACCTGTTCGTCTCCGGTACGCGCATCCGCGAGCTTGCCTCTTTCGGGCGAGACGTCAGCAAATTCGTACCCCCAGGCGTCAACGAGGCGCTACGCAAGAAGTTCCAATCCTGACCGCGCCGTAGCGCGGGCGAGGAGGCTGCTGTGGACCTGCTGCACCTGGTGGACCGCATCGAGGAGTTGCTGGCGACTGCCCAGAAGATGCCGATCGGCAACCGCGCGATCATCGACCGCCGCCGGATGCTCGACATCATCGACCAGATGCGCATCGCCATCCCGCATGAAGTGCGAGAGGCGCAGGAGATCGTCGCTCGACGCGACCATGTGCTCCGTGAGGCCGAGGAAGACCGCCGGCTGATCGAGGCGCAGGCGCAGGAACGGGCCTCGCGCATGGTGGAGGCACACGAGATCGCGCAGTCCGCCCGTGCCCGTGCCGAGGAGATTGCCCGCGAGGCCGAGCGTCGCTTGCAGGACCGGATCGACGAGGCAAACCGAGACATCGCCCAGCGCATCGACGAGTCCCGCCTGATCGCGCGAGAGCAAATGCGCGCGGCCGACGAGTACGCCCGCGACCTCCTCGAGCGCCTCGAACGCCAACTTGGCACCTTCGTGAAGTCAGTGCGTTCCGGCATCGACCAGCTCGAGCCGACGCCGCAGTCGCTCGCACGGTCCACCGCACCTCGCGCGGACATCCCGCGCGTGGAGGCTCCGGCGAGAGAGGTGGCGCCGCCGCCACCAGTGGCTGAGCCGTACGAGCCTGAGCGCCTGCCGGAGCGCGCGCCCGCCGCCGAGGAAGACTTCGAGGATCGACTCGACCGTTTGGAGCGCGAGCGCTTCGAGCGTGAGCAGGTCGAACTCGCGCCAGCCCGTGCCGAGCGGGCCCCGATCCCGTTCCCGCGAGACGACGCGGAGGACAACCTGGAAAACTTGCTACAACCGCGTCGCGCACGTCCTGTCTCGCGCGAGATCCCGGAGCCGGGCGTGATCGACGACTTCGCGAACGAGCCGCTCGATGACGACCCGATGTTCCGTCGCGGTCGACGGGACGATGACGACCGCTAGCGTCGCAGCGCTGTCCTAACGCCAGGCTCGGTCGAGCGCAGCCCTCATCAGGCGGCGTGTTGGCACCTCGGTGTCACCGCGGAGCAGCGCAACCCCGTGTGCCCGTCCCGGCAGCAGCAGCGCCCGCGCAGGGTCGAGGCGGGCGGTCTTGCTGATCTGCTCCAACGACTCCCGTGCGCTCAGGTCGTCCTTCGCCGCGACGATAGCGAGGCGGTCCGAGACCACCGGAGATGCATTGAGCGCATCCAGGTCAGAGAAGTCTGCGGCGATCGACAGGCCAATCACGGTGACGTCTGGAGCATCCTCGGCCACGAGCACGGCGACCGTGGCGCCCATGCCCGCGCCCACGAGAGCGATCCGTTCGTACCCGCGTGCCCGTGCGGTTGCGATGACACGTGACACATCGTCCGCCATGAGCCCAAAGTCCTGGTGGTCCCCGCCGGAATCGCCGTGCCCGCGGAGGTCGATGGTCATCGCCGACGGGTCACTGGCTGCCCCGACTTCAGCCTCTGGCCACCAGTCACGCTGTGTGCGTTGGTACTCGTGGAGGTAGATCACCAGGCGGCGGTGGTCGCGGACCCACAGACGCGCATCCAACGGACGGTCGTCCGCGGCACGCACGGTGATCGCCTCGGCGCCCGGAGCGACGCCGTTGTGCGCCCGCTCCGGAAGGTCGAGGCACGCCGTCCCGCTCAGGAGCCCGACGAGGGCGATGAGCGCGACGAACCGCTGATTCACCGTGCCACGAAGTTGAGCAGGCGCCCGGGCACGTAGACCGCACGTTGCACGTCGACGCTGCCGAGGGCTTCCGCGAGACGCGCGTCCGCCATCGCGGCCGCCTTCGCCGTCGCCTCGTCAGCGCCGGCGGGCACTTCGATGCGGCCGCGGACTTTGCCGTTCACCTGCACGACGAGGGTCACCGTCGCGCTTTCGATCAAGGACGGGTCAAAGGCCGGCCACGACTGTCGGTGCACCG
>SCVR01000342.1 GCA_004296805.1 Dehalococcoidia bacterium | reverse complement strand
GTTCGAGGATGGCGTTGTTGCAGGACTCGAAGGCGCTGGTGATCCAGATGACGCCAAAGCCCTTGAGACGCCCGAGCACGTAGGCATGCTCGATGAGGTGCTCCACCTTGATCGTGACGTCAAACGTGAGGGCCGGCCACCGTCGATGGGCCTCTTCAAGGATGGCCATGCTGTGCGGGACGGCGTTCAGGAAGTCCGGGTCACCGAACGTGATGTGGTGCGCGCCAGCCTCGACCTGTTGTGCGATGTCGCCAAGGACGGTGTCGCGCTGCACGAGGCGGAGCGCGCCACCATATACGGGGGTGATCGGACAGTGGCGGCAGGTGTGTGCGCAGCCGCGGGTCGCTTCCACGTACCCGGCCAGATGCTCGCCGTCCGCTCGCCGGACCCGTGCGTACTGGTCGAGCCCGGGGAGGCCTCTGCGGTCTGGGATGGGGTACTGCTGGCGCGCGAGTGATGGTGTCCCACCCGAGCCCGCGACTGCATCCGAACGATGGGCGGCGACCTGCGCTGCCACTTCAACCAGCCCAGCCTCGTACTCCCCCCCGACCACCTCGATGGCGCGGTGGCCCAGGTGTTCGGCAAGGGGTGAGGCGTAGAGACCGAAGCACACCAGCCGCGCACCGATCTTCGCCTCCCGGATCGCCTCGACGACCTGCAGGGCGATCCGGGCGGCGGTATGCATCGGGACGGAGATCGCAATCAGGTCGACCGCGCGCAGGGCAGCGCCCGCCAGCGGCTCGACTGCCACATCGAGGGTACGCACGTCATGGCCCGCCCGCCGGAGCGCGGCGGCAGCGGAGGCCAGCCCTAGCGGCTGGTGGCCGAGTTCGTAGGTGGAGATCAGAAGGACACGTGCGCCATCCGCCGGAGCGTCCAGATGCGCGCGTCCGGGCAGGGAGCCGAAGGCGATGGGCTGCGCGGTCGGAGCGTTCACGGCGACCTCGATCAGGTACGGGTCGATCTTACGCGCGCGCTCGGTAGTCCGGGACGGACGGGTGCGCGGCGTCTGTCCCAGGACGGGAGGAGGTCGTAGGCCGCCGTGTCCGTTACGATCCGTCCGCTGGAGGTGCGCGCATGCGAATCGTGGTGGCGTGGGATGGCTCAGACGGCGCTCAGGCTGCGCTGCGGCAGGCGCAGGCAGTTGCAGGGCCCAGCGGCCAGATCGACCTCGTGCACGTGCTGAACCCGCTGACGGACGCGGCTGATGTGCAGGCGCCTTCCACACACGAAGCGATGGTCATCCTGTCGGGGCGCGCCCAGGCGACGATGGCGAAGGCCGCGACCCCTGGCATGGGGCAGGCCGTGGTCATCCTCGAACACGGCGAAGACATCCCGGATCGCCTCCTCAGTGAGGCGCTGGCACGCGGCGCCGATCTTCTGGTGATCGCCAGCAAGCGCGCTGCGGGCTGGCGCGGCGCCCTCGGGTCGGTCGCCCAGCAGGTACTGCAGGACGCAACGATCCCCGTGCTGGTGGTGCGCGCCTAGGTCTGGACCGTCCGGTCGTGTCTACAGCGCGTGGGCGTGCAAGTCCGCGTCCTCTTCGTGTTCGACGCCCGGATCGCGCGCCGTCTTACGTGCGCTGCGGAGCAGGTGTGCGATCTCGCTGCGTTCCTTCACCAGGATGTAGACAGCCAGGACGAGGTAGACCGTCCCCGCAACGCGGCGGACATCGGACGACGTGATCACCGTCTCTCCCAGAATCTCGAACGGGAGTGGGATGTGGACTGCCGACAGGAAGAACTGCACGGCAAAGATCACCAGCAACAGGATCGCCTCACGACTCGCCAGACTGAGGCTCACGACCACAGCGACGGCGAATGCCGACTGCGCCGCCGTGAGGTACAGCTCCTCGACCTCACGGATGTCCAACGGGATCCCGTGCAACGTGCCGCTGGAGATCGCATACGCCACCGGCAAGCCACCGATGAGCAGCGTCCATTGGTTCACCTTCGACGAGAGCAGTGCCCCCATCGCGACTGCCGCCCGGCCGCGCCACGCAAGGATGCCGGCGACGAGGAACTCCGGGGCCTCCGATGCAAATGGCGCCAGCCACTGCACCAGCGTGAACTCGTCGATGCCGAGTTGCGTGCCGGTATGGATCAGGCCCTCGGCGAACCTTTCCGCCGACGCGACGATCGCGACGGCGGCGATGATGAACAGGCCTGCGATAGCCAGCCGTCGCGGACCGCGGCGCATGCCACCGATCATCCGGGCCGGGCCAACCAGTTCGGGCTCCTCCGAAGGGGCGCGCATGATGATGCTGACATACCCGATGAAGATCGCCGCGAAGACCGCGGTGTCGATGAGGTTGATCGAGCCTTTCAACATGAGAGTGAATGAGTAGAGGGTCGCGATCGCGAGGGCGACGACCTCGATGCTGTACGAACGCTCCAGGCGCAAGTCGCGGCCACGGTTCTTCAGCCAGAACAGGAAGAAGATCAGCGGCCAGGCGACGCCAATGAGCAGGCGGTTCGCACCGGTCATGTTCGCGACGGCGAACGGGGCATACGCCGCGTCCTTACCAGCCTTCCAGGCGAAGGTCATGTCCACGGCGTATTCGGGCAGGACCGCGATCAACGCGACGAAAGCGACTGCGAGTCCCTGCGCGATCTCGGTCTCGGATGCCTCCGCCGTCCATGCCAGCAGGAAGGCGGCCGAAACGATCGCGAGGCCAAAGAGCGCCGTGTCCGGCACCGTCCCGAGATGTGTGCCGGAGAGGCGCAGGAATATCCCGGGCACGGTGCCGGCGAGTGCGAACACAATGGCAGCGCGCGCAGACAGCACGGTCATTCCCTCCAGCCCGCCGACAGGGACGGGTTCGCGCGATCATGCCGGTTTCCTCGACTGCGCGCACCTTACCGGGTTATGCAGGAGGTTGGTGAGGGGGATAGACTCAGGCGATGCACCAGTCCCCCATCACTATTGGCCTCTTCGGGGGTGCAGCCGCCGGCCTGATCTTCGGTATCACTCAAGCGATAGACGGCAGCGCGAACCTTGGCGCGGTCTTCCTGTTACCGGTCTTCGGCGCCCTCGTCGGTGCGGTACTGGGGATGGTGTTCGGCGGGATCTTCCACCGCGGTGGCTAGCCGCTACCGGAAGCGATCCGGGTAGAGCAGCCGGCCGATTTCCTCCAGTGCCAGCACGATTCTCGGCCCCGGCCTGTTCCCGATGTCAGGGTCGACGGCGTGGACCTTCCCTTCTTTCACGGCGCTGATCGAGGTCCACCCTGGCCGCTTCTTCAGCGTCTCCAGACTTTGGTTGGCGCTCGATGCATCGGCGAGCAAAATGACCTGCGGGTCGCGGGAGATCACGGCCTCGGCTGTGAGTTGCGGGAAGTCCGTGGCCGAACCGGTGGCCACATTCTTTGCCTTCAGCAACGCGATCATCGAGCCGATGAACGTCCGGTCGCCCACCGAAAAGAGCGAGTCGCTCAACTCGTAGTAGACGCGTGGCCCTTCCGTGACCGGGGCGACCTTCGCCTTGACCGCATCGATGCGGATGCGCATGTCGGACGCGACACGATCGGCCTGCTCCACGTGCCCGGTGATGCGCCCCCACATCCGGACGCTTTCGACGATGGCGTCGAGGGAGTCGGGTTCGGGCGTGTAGAAGACAGGGAGGCCAGCGCTGCGGAAGCGCTCGACGGAGGTGCGCTGCGCTCGCGTGAGGATCACGAGGTCAGGGTTCAGTGCGAGCGTGCCCTCAGGATCAGGGCTGGTGTACTTCACGCGCTGCTTCAAGGCCTTGGCCTCGGCCGGGTAGTCGGAGAACTGGTCGGCGGCGATTACCTGTGACCCGGCACCGATGGCGAACAGGATCTCCGTCACGCCCGGGGAGTACGAGACGATCGCCTTCGGCGGCGCGGTCCACGTCAGAGGCTTGCCATCCTGGTCGGAGACCGTGAGCGGGAAGGCCGGCGGTGCAGTCGGGCTGGCCGGGGCTGGCGTTGGTGTTGCCGTGGGCGTCGGCGTGACGTTCCCGCCACCACAGGCAATGACGAGGCCTGCGAGCAGTGCGGTCAGCAGCGACAGTCGAGATCGCAGGTCCACGGCGACACCTCCGGTGGGCGAGGTGTGCGAAGGCAGCGGGGGACGCCGGGCGCCGCTCATTGCCGTCGCCTGTCCTCGCAGGTCGACAAAGAATCGCGGGCCGGTGCTCTGACTTCCCTCCGAAGAGGGTCACAGTTGCGGGACAGCGTCGGTCTTGCACCGACTTCCCCGGGGGCCGCGTGCGCCGAGTGTAGGTCGGGCGCGCGGATGCCGCTACTCCCCTAGTTCTGGGTCGTGTCGCTTCCGGAGAAGGCGTACAGCGCATATTGCGGGTGACGGCGGAGCACCTCGCGCCACAAGGTGTGAGGCTCCGGCGTGAACACGTCCGCCGCGCGGCTCCTGACGACGAACCAGGCCTCCTCGCGGATCTCCCGGTCGAGCTGGTCCGCGTCCCAACCGGATGAGCCCGCGAAGATGCGCACGTGCT
>SCVR01000341.1 GCA_004296805.1 Dehalococcoidia bacterium | reverse complement strand
CGCTCAGGCGGCTGACGCCGCTTGCGGCGTTGTTCCGCTCCGTCGCGATGTACACGCCACCGGCCGAGCCGGCGCTGGTGAAGGTCACGCCCTCGGCGTCCGGGTCGCCGGTGCCGTTCGGGTAGTGCAGGACCTTGCCGGCGCCCCAGTTGTTCGCCGTGTCCGGCACCCAGTTCGTGCCGTCCCACACGAGGCGGTACAGGGTACCGGGGCCGTTCTTCGACGCCCACAGCACGCCGGTGGCCGCCGTGCCCGAGGGCTCATACGCGAGCCCGCTCATGTTACCGCCGAAGACGCCGACGCCGTCCGCCGTCGCGACGGCCGCGTTTCCGGGCCAGGGCGACGCCGTCACCTCGCCGGCGCAGCTGTTCGCTGCGCCCTTGGTGGAAGCGGTCGTGCTCGCGAAAGCGCCGGTGCCGCTGGGGCAGCGGCCGTAGGTGATCGCCGCGTGGGCCGTCCACGCGTAGGAATCGACCAGCGTCACCCCGTCGGCGAGGAAGAGCCGAGCGGAGTCCGCGCCGCCCAGACCGAAGCCGAACTGCGCCTCGTCAAGGACGAGGTAACCTCCCGCGGGGATGACCGTGCCTGCCGGAATCGAGTACGGCGCGTGCGTGTCGTCGTTGTCGAGGAACTTCAGGCCGGAGACGTCCGCCGGCGTTGCGCCGCTGTTGTAGAACTCGACCCAGTCACCGGGCGTGCCGCCGTTCGACTCGACCTCGTTGATCCGCACGTCCGAAACCGCGGCCATTACCGGTGCGGGCAAGAGCGCTGGCATCGTAACGGCAAAGGTCAAGACTACTAGGGCTGAACTATAGATGCGAAGTACCCGTAGCGGCATGCGTGACACGTAGGAGACCCTTCGGTTCCGATCGGGGAACAACGGCGAGGGAACTCTAGGCTGAAGGCATCTAGGGATTCATCAATATGCGGTTAAGCCGCGGGTCCAGTTCAGTTCAGTCGCGTGGACGCGTAGCGCTCACGCCGGCGACGTCGTGCGATGTCGACGCGAGCATCCCCTCGAGCGATTGAACAAGCGACGACCATGAGTAGCCCTCGACGGCGGCGAGTGCGCCGACAGCGAGCCGGCCACGCAGCATGTCGTCGTCGATCACGCGACCGATGCCCTCAGCGAATGCGGCTGGGGATCGCGCCTCTGCGTGCAGACCTGCCACACCGTCCGGGACGAGTCCCGCAGGCGCTGTGGCGGCCGCGACAACGACCGGGACAGCGGACGCCATCGACTGCAACACTACTTGCGCGAATGTGTCCGTGTCGCTGGGGAACGCGAATACGTCCGCCGAGGCGAACGCCTCGGCGAGCGGCGCGCCGCGCAGGTACCCGGTGAAGACCGTCCGGTCCGCAGGAAAGAGCCGCTCGAGCTCCGCGCGCTGCGGTCCGTCGCCCACGAGCGCGAACCGCGCGTGTCGAAGCCGTCGCGTCGCCTCGAGGAGATCGAGCACGCGCTTCTCCTTCGCCAGG
>SCVR01000340.1 GCA_004296805.1 Dehalococcoidia bacterium | reverse complement strand
ACCTCCGCCGGGAACCGGTGCGCCAGCGCCTCCACGATCGCCTCCGGCCGCGGCATCGCCGCGTCCGGTGCGCCCGAGGCCAGCACCGCCATCACCCGCACGTACAGCGAGCGCATCAACTGCGCCTTCCACTGCGACCACACGTTCGGCCCGGAGGCGCAGGCGTCCGCGATCGACAGCAGGTACAGCAACCGCAGCGTGTTCGCGTCGCCCACGCGCCGCGCCGTGTCCTCGATCACCTCGCGGTCAGCGATGTTCCGCCGCGTCGCTACGTTCGGCAGCAGCAGATGCTCCCGCACCGCCGCCACCAGCCGCGCCTCCTCGTCCGGCGGCAGCCCCGCACGCGAGGCCACACGCTCCGCGATCACCGCTCCCGCCAGGGAGTGGTCGCCCGTGTGCCCCTTGCCGATGTCGTGCAGCAGCGCCGCCAGGAGCAACTCATCGGGCCGCGCCAGCTCCGCCGCCACCCGAGGCGTGTCGCACTCGAACTCGTCCTCGCGCATCAACCGGCGCGCCTCCACCACCGCACGGGCAGCGTGCACGTCCACCGGATGGATGTGGAACTGCGCCACATGCGGGCGGGCCCGCAGGATCTCCCACTCCGGCAGCAACTCCTCCAGCCACGCGGCTCGCGGCAGCGGGTCCAGGCTCGTCTCCGGCGTCAGCGTCCGCAGCACCGCTCGCAGGTTCGCCAACGGGCTCCCCTCGGACGCCGCCGCGACCGCCGCAGGCGGCGTCCGCCGTCCGATCGAGATCCCGAGGAACTTCCGCGCGCTGGCGCCATCCGCCAGCCGGCGTGTCGCCGCCGCCTCCGCCTCCCGCATCGCCACGTACACCTCGTGCGCCCACTCGAACCCGTCGACGCCCAGCCACTCGCCGATGCGCGCGTGCAACTCCGGCGGATACAGGTCGGTCGGACGCTCCGAGAGTGCGTGCACCGCGGACCGCGTCGCGAAGAACCGCTCCTGCGCGTCCAGCAACACCGGTGGCAGCGGGGGGATCGAGGCGCCCCTGGCGAGCGCCTCGCAGGCGTCCAGCCAGTGCACCGTCTGAATGTCGCGCAGCCCGCCGCGACCGTTCTTCACGTCCGAACACAGCAACTGCCACGGCTCCTTCGAGGCCACCGCGACGTGCCGCTCCTGCAGCGCCGTCCGCGCCCACCCCTGATGCTGCTTCGTCGCCTTCCGCAGCATCGCGAGGAACTCCTCGTACAGCGCCGCGTTCCCCGTGACCAGGCGCGCGTCCAGGAGCGCCGTGAACGTCTCGATGCTCGCCTGCATCGCCTCCCCCGCATGCGCGACCGTCCGGACCGAATGGCCCACCTTCAGCCCGGAGTCCCACAGCGGGTACAGCGTGCGCACCACCGCGGCCTCGTCGCCCCGAGGGATCAGCAACATCACGTCCACGTCGCTATGACGTTGCTGCTCGCCGCGGCCGTAGCCGCCCACCGCCACCACCGCGTGCGAGGTCCCCGGTCCCGTCAACTCCACCAGCGCCGCGTCCAGCAGCCCGCTCAACCGCGTCGCCAGCACACGCCCCGCCTCCGAGGCTGGACGTGGCGACGTGTCCGCACGCGCCTCCAGGAACGCCTGCAGTGCGGGCCCCGGGGCGGGAGTTGAGCGCGCCTCGACCATCACCCCTCCGTCACGGCTCCGTCGCGGCTCCGTCACCGCTCAGTCACCGCTTCGTCACTACTCCATGCCGGCCTGAACGTACGCCACGGGCGGGTCCCCCGGATCGGCTCCGCCGCCGTCCGAGGTGACCCGCCCGTGGCGGGATCGTTGCGCCGGTCCTTAGACCGCTTCGCGCCCGCGCTCACCCGTCCGGATGCGCACCGCGTCCTCCACCGGCACGACGAGGATCTTCCCGTCGCCCGTGGACCCGGTCCGCGCCGTCGTCTCGATCGTCGAGATCACCGTCGGGGCCAACGTGTCGTCCACCAACACCTCGATGCGGACCTTCGGCACCATGTCCACTTCGTACTCACTGCCGCGGTACGTCTCAGTGTGCCCGGCCTGACGGCCGAACCCCTGTGCGCTCACCGCGGTGAGTCCAGTGACACCGGCTGCCTTCAGCGCATCCCGGACCTCGTCCAACTTGAACGGGGCGATATAAGCAATCACGAGTTTCATCGATGTGTCTCCCTGTACTGGCCGTTAGTCGCTCTGGCTTAGTCGGCCATCACGTAGGCCTGCTCCTCGTGGAGCGACAGGTCGAGGCCTTCGCGTTCCTGTGTCTCCGTCGCGCGGATCCCCATCACCATGTCCAGCACCTTCGCGATGATGAACGTGACGATGAAGGAGTACGCGAACGCGATCACCACCGAGGTGGCCTGGCGCCCGAACTGCTCCATGCCGCCCGAGGCCAGCGCGTTCACGTCCGCGTCTGCCAGCAACCCCAGCAGCAACGCGCCGAGGATACCGCCGACCAGGTGGACGGCGATGACGTCCAGCGAGTCGTCGAACTTGAACTTCGTCTTCAACTTCAGCGCCAGGAAGCAGATGACCCCGGCCGCCAGGCCGATGACCACCGCACCCAGCAGGTTCACGAACCCGGCCGCCGGCGTAATCGCCACCAGCCCGGCCACCGCGCCCGACACGAAACCGAGTGTCGTCGGCTTGCCGTTCGACATCGCCTCCGCCAGCACCCACGCCGTCGCGGCCACCGCAGCGGCCACGTGCGTCGTCATGAACGCCTGCCCAGCGAGGCCGTTCGAGCCCAGCGCCGAACCGGAGTTGAACCCGAACCAACCGAACCACAGGATGCCGGCGCCCAGGATCGTCAGCGGCAACGAGTGCGGCCGCATCACCTGCTTGCCCCACCCCGTGCGAGGCCCCAGCACCAGCACCAGCGCCAGCGCCGCGGCGCCTGCGTTGATGTGCACCACCAGGCCACCCGCGAAGTCCACGGCCTTGACCTGCGTCGCGATGAACCCGCCGCCCCACACCCAGTGGGCCATCGGCGCGTACACCACGATCGACCAGATGAGGATGAAGGCCACCCAGGCGGTGAACTTCATGCGTTCCGCCACCGCGCCCGCGATCAGGGCCGGCGTGATGATGGCGAACATGCACTGGAACATCAGGAACACGGTGTCCGGGATCGCGATGGCATATCGCTCACCGAACAACTCGTTGCCCAGGCCGACGTCCATCAGCCCGGCTAGGTTCAGGTCCCCGATGAACTTCCCAGTTCCCGAGAACGCCAGCGAGGCGCCCACCGCGATCCACACGATCGTGACGATGCCCATCGCCACGAAGTTCATCATCAGCATGGCCAGCATGTTCTTCTGGCGCACCATGCCGCCGTAGAAGAACGCCAGGCCGGGCGTCATGAAGAGCACCAATGCCGAACTGGTCAACAACCAGGCGGTATCCCCCGAGTTGATCTCCATCGTCCGTCCTTTCGGGAGCCCGAGCGCCCACACAGCACCCGTCGGCTCCCGAGGAGCATGCACGGCCTCGATATCTGCCAGATATCCGATTTGTTACGGTGATATTTCTTTACCTGACCCGGCTCCGAGGCGGCCCCGACCCGCCCCCGAATCTGCCCCGTGACAGCGAATCTCGCCCCGGATCAAGCCGTCGCATACAATCCGGGCACCCCAGCCCTCGGAACCGCCGGTGACCAGCGACGGAGCGCCGCCATCCCTCCCGCACGCGCGCCCCAGACACCCCAAGCGACACCCCGCGCCCGCCGCCCAGAGGCCGCCCTCGCCCGCCCCTTCATCAAGTGGGCCGGCGGCAAGCAGCAACTCGTCGCCGAACTCGTCGCCCGCGCCCCGAGGTCGATCGAGACGTATTACGAGCCCTTCATCGGCGGCGGCGCCATGTTCTTCGCGCTCCTCGCGGACCCCACCCTCGCCCCCAGGCGCGCCGTCCTCAACGACCTCAACCGCGACCTCGTCACCGTCTACGAGGTCGTCCGGGACGACGTGGACGCCCTCGTGGCCCGCCTGGAGGCCCTGCAGGGCCCCTACCTCGCCGCGGACGCCGAGGACCGCAGCACGCAGTTCTACGCGGAGCGGGGACGGCAGCCCGTGGGCGCGGTCGACCTCGCCGCCAAGTTCATCTTCCTCAACAAGACCTGCTTCAACGGCCTCTACCGGGTGAACCGTCAGGGCGTCTTCAACGTCCCCCACGGCAAGTACCGCAACCCCCGCATCCTCGACGAACCCAACCTCCGCGCCGCCTCCGCCGCCCTCGCCGGCGTCCGCCTCACCCACCTCGACTTCGAGGCCGCGCTCGCAGCGCCGAAGCAGGGCGACTTCGTCTACCTCGACCCGCCCTTCGAGCCGCTCTCCGCGACGTCGTCGTTCACCGGCTACACCGAGGGCTCATTCAGCCGTACCGAGCAGCGCCGCCTCAAACTCGCCGTCGACGACCTCACCGACCGAGGCGTCCACGTCATGCTCTCCAACTCCTCACAGGACTACATCCTCGGCCTCTACTCCGCCGACCGCGGCCCCTTCGCCGACGGCCGCTACCGCATCGACAGCACCCCCGCCCGCCGCGCCATCAACTCCCGTGGCGACAAGCGCGGCCCTGTCGACGAACTCGTCGTCCTCAACTACCCACCCGAGGTGGAACGCCGGGAACTGCCCATACCCTAGCCACCGTCGCAGGTTGCATGTGACAGCCGTTACATTCACAATGCATCCATGGGTGCGAACGGCTGGCTCCTCCTGACCTACAAAGTCCCGTCCGAGCCGACGAGCCGCCGGGTCGCGCTCTGGCGCCGGCTCAAGAGCATGGGCGCGGTCTACCTCCAGAGCGGCGTCTGCGCGCTCCCGCGCACACCTGACCACCTCCGCCACCTCAAGGTCATCGAGAACGAGATCGCCGAGATGGGGGGCGAGGGAGTCCTGCTCGCCACGGTGGCGCTCGACCGTGGCCAGGAAGAGAAGGTCGTCGCGCGCTTCAAAGCCGACCGCGACGAGGACTACGCCGAGTTCCTGGACAAGTGCGCGGACTTCGAGGGCGAGGTCGCGAAGGAGATCGCAGCCCGCCATTTCACCTATCCCGAACTCGAAGAAAACGAGGTCGACCTGAAGAAGTTGCAGGGGTGGCTCGCGAAGATCCGCCGTCTCGACTTCTACGGCGCACCGCTGTCAGCCGAAGCGGATGAACGGCTGCGTTCATGCGAGGCCGTCCTGGACGCGTACGCCCACCGTGTGTTTGAAGCGCAGGCAGAGAACGGCCCCGCATGACCACGCCATCTCGAGGAGATCGCCCATGACCGCCAGTAACTTCTTCATCGTCCTCGCCGCGTTCCTCGCCTCCGCGGTCGAGGCCGTCGAGGCACTCACGATCGTCCTCGCCGTCGGACTGACGAACGGCTGGCGGACCTCGCTGCTCGGCGTCGCGGCCGCGTCGCTGGCCCTCGCGGTCGTCGTGATCGCGCTCGGGCCGGCGCTCGTGCAGATCGTGCCGATCGAGGGGCTCCAGACGCTGATCGGAGTGCTGCTGCTGATCTTCGGCCTGCAGTGGGTGCGCAAGGCGATCCTGCGCGCCACCGGCCGCAAGGCGCTGCACGACGAGGCGCTGATCTTCGCCCGCGAGGTCGAGGAGTTGAAGCGCGGCCCCGGCGTCGGCCCCGACCTCGACTGGACCGGCTTCGTCGTCTCGTTCAAGGGCGTCTTCCTCGAAGGCCTCGAGGTCGCGTTCATCGTGCTGACCTTCGGCGCAAACCGGGACGGCGCGTTCGCGCTCAGCGCGCTCGGCGCGGTGCTCGCGTTCGTGGTGGTGACCGCTGTAGGCGCGGTCGTCCACCGCCCGCTCACCCGCGTGCCGGAGAACACGATCAAGTTCGTCGTCGGCGTGATGCTCGTCGCGTTCGGGACGTTCTGGGGCGGCGAGGGCATCGGCGTCGAGTGGACGCTCGGCGACTGGATGATCCCGCTCCTCGCGGCAATCTACGGCGCCGTCGCGTTCGCCTTCGTCACCACGCTCAAACGAGGCACCCCCACCGCCACCGCAGCAGGGAGCATCGCCTGATGAAGTACATCGTCGGCTTCGGCAAGTTCTGGTACGACTTCATCGTCGGCGACTCCGCCGTCCTCGCCATCGGCGGCGCGGCCGTCCTCATCGTCGGCGCGCTCCTCGCCCGCAGCGGCGCACACGCCGCCGCCGAGGTCGCGCTGCCCGCGCTGGTGGTGGGGACACTGGCGCTCAGTCTGCGAGGGACGGAGTAGCCGCCTCAAGCGGGCCGCTACCGCATCGACAGCACCCCCGCCTGCCGCGCTATTAACTATCGTGGGGACAAACGTGGACTCTTAGTTCGGCCGGCTTCATCTCGCGGTGCCCGCCAGAGGCTCCACTACCGACCCTGCGCGGCACGGGCTTTCGGGGAATGACATCCCGTTTCTTGGTCGATGGTCGGATAGATTCGCAAGCGCTGCGGCGGTGATCGCGCTAGAGTCCGCCGCCGGGGAGGCTGCTTCCATGCCTGCTTACGAAGCACCGCTAGATCACGAGCTGTCTGATCGTGAGCTCGAGTTGGCGGTCGCCTTCGCGATCCGTGAGCCGCAGCACAACCCGGGTATGGGGCACCCGTTCAACGCCGAGGGGCACTACTTCGTGAACTGCCTCCTTGGACAACAGAGGGCGGCGCTCGAAACAGGACGCATCTTCGACGCGAATGGCGGAAACCCGAGGCTCAGTTCCCGAATCCTCGAACTCTGTTGGTCGTGGTCGCTGGTGGGCATTCTGGTGCCGGCTGGTGGAGTTCCGATGGGCCAGTTCGTCCCGACACCGAGGGGGTTCGAGTTCCTCGGTGACCTTGGCGGAGATGAGGCCCTCCCATACCTCCGCACCGCGTTCGCCGACTCCCTCCGCGAGCGATGCCCCGGGATCGACGACATCACTCTCAAGTACGCCGAGCAGAGTCAGGCCTGCTTCATGGCGGGTTTCTATGAGGCTGCAGTGGTTCTGCTGGGTGCCGCGTCCGAAACGGCTTTGGTGAGGCTCGTTGAGGCGGCCAACGCGAAACGAGCCGTGCTGCAGACTGCCGAGATACCCACCTGGCCAGCCTCGCAGCTGGTCGACCAAACGGCGAACGTCCTGCGTCAGTCGAACCGCTCGGTCAAGGCGGCGTTGCGAGGCGCTGGGAAGGACCATCGCTGGGTAGACGATCTGCCGGCGCTCCTAGGCGGCGCGAACGCGATACGACTCACTCGAAATGACGCTGGCCACCCGCAACGGCTGCTCGTTCGTCGCGATGAGTGTTTCGGACTGCTGACCCTGTTTCCCCACCTAGCCGAAGCCATTGTCGCTACCTCCATTGCGATCGAGTCTCTCGCATGAGACGACCCTGACTGGCCAACCTTCTCGGTGCCAGATACACGTCTCAGGCGACAACAATCTGGTTTCTGAGCAGAGACCTCGGGGTAGGCCTACTCCGCCTCCCCCACCTCATCCACAAACGCCTTCCGCACCGGTAGCGCGAAGTACAACCGTAGCCAGACCTCGAGGTCTTCGAGGCCCACCGCCTTGCCCGAGGAGAGCAGGAACGCGCGCATGTTCGCGCTGAAGCCGGGGCCGTGGAACACCACGATGCCGGGGATCGGCCACGCGCGGATGTCCTCGATCGTGCTCGGAATCTTCTCCTCGGCGGAGCCGGCGCTGCGCTGGTACTTCACCTCGATGCCCAGCGAACGGCGCTGCCCCGGGTCGCTCACCACCACATCGATGCGACGCCGCGCGCCCCAGATGCGGCGGCCCACATAGACCTCGGTCTCCACCTGCAGGCCGAGGCTCCGCGCGACATCGGCGCAGGCGGAGGCGAGGCCCTGCCACGTGCCGGGCGCGAACATGTCGCCCTGCTCCGCGTCGCCCGGCTTCGCGCGCGGCGCCATCAGGCGGCCGGCAGTTCGAGCGGCCCCACGCCAAGGGCGGCCGCAGCCTCGACGGTCTGCTTCCAGGTCTCGTCGTCCAGCGGGACGCCGTCGCGCAGCCGCTGCGCCATCGTGCGGCGCTCCGGCTCGCCGGGCAGCAGCACCTCGGTCACGCCGGGCTGGTACGGCGGCTCCTTCACGTGCGCGCCCAGGCCCGCCATCAGGCCCGTGAACGCGGCCAGCGGCGTGAAGTGCGCCACATCGATCGCCATGATGAAGACGCCGTTCGTCCCGCGCGGCCCCGCCACCGCCGTCCCCGCGCCCGAGAGCACCCCACCCAGCGTCTCCACCGCGAGGTTCAGCCCGAAGCCCTTGTAGCCGCTGAACGCGCCGCCCACCGGCAGCAGCGTCCCCAGCTTCTCGTTGTCGCCCGTGCCGTAGAAGTCGCGCGGCTGCGTCGAGGGCTTCCCGTCGCCGTCGAGGATCCATGCCTCCGGCACCTCGACGCCCTTGTTCACCGCGACGCGCAGTTTCCCCTCCGCCACCACCGAGGTCGCCATGTCGAGGACGAACGGCGTTTCCGGCGTCTCGCCCGGGAACGCGAACATCAGCGGGTTCGTACCCGTACGTCGATGTCCCCCGCCGAACGCAGCCACGAGGCGCGCCCCCGGCGTGTTCACCCCGCCCATCGCCGCCATCCCCGCGCGCACGATCTGCTCCCCGTACGCGCCGACGCGCCCCGCATGCATCGTGT
>SCVR01000339.1 GCA_004296805.1 Dehalococcoidia bacterium | reverse complement strand
TACCTCGAGAAGACCCCGTTTCGCGGCATGAAGAACGTCCGTCTCCCCCAGCGCATCGTCCAGCCGTTCTCCCCCGAGGAGGTCGCGCGCATCCTCGACGCCTGCGGTGACGGCGAGATCGGGTTGCGCGACCGGGCCCTCATCATGCTGCTCCTCGACACCGGGGCGCGATGTTCGGAGGTCATCCAGTTGACCCTCACCGAGGTTGATGTCGAGAACGGGCGGATCCGCATCCTCCACGGCAAAGGGAACAAGCAACGGGTCGTGCCGTTCGCACGTGCCTGCCAGGCGACGATCGAGGCGTACCTCGCAGTCCGCGGACGGGAGCCGGGGGCGCTGTTCTGGACGACGGACGGGCACGGAGCGATCCGGCCCGGGGCGCCTCTGCGAATACATGGCCTCCAACAGGTGATGCGGCGATTGGGATCGCGGGCGGGGGTCACGAAGGTGCACGCACATCGTTTCCGGCACACGTTCGCAACCTGGGCGATCCAGCACGATGCGCGCGAACTCGACGTGCAGTACCTGCTCGGGCACTCCTCGCCCGATATGGTGCGGCGGTACTCCTCGTCGTACCGTTCGGAGCAGGCGGCGCTGCGACACGCGGCGTTCTCACCGGCCGATCAGATGCTGGTCGCCACCACCCGCTGACGGCTTCCAGTGCCCGACTAGACCCGACTGCATGGGGGTTCCCCGCGTGCATGGAGGTTGTCGGAGTGCGCTTCCAAGCCGGCTGCCGTAGACCGCTGACACAGACACGATGTCCCTGAATTCGGTCCTGTTTTGGTCCGATTTCAGAATCTGGCGACCAGACCAACGCCGGTCCGATCTCTTTCAAGAGCTTCTTCCCAAGCAGGGTGTCGCGAGTTCGAATCTCGTCCTCCGCTCCAGCATCGGATGAATGAAGAAGCCTCGCTGAGCGGGGCTTCTTCGTCGTCAGATTGGCGGCACTCTGCTTTCTAGGCAGGGTGTCGCTGGCGATGAGGGCGCGACCGACGGCTGCGGTTAGCTAGCATGTCGCCATGGCAGCCGTACGCGATCTCGACCTTGCCAGAATCCGCGCTTACTGCGCTCAACGTCTCCCGGCCCAACACCGCGGCGAGGCGCGCGTGGAAGCGACCGTGCGCGGACGATCTGTCACCATTTTCGACTGCCGACCGCCGTGGCAGGCGAATCTTACAGAATGGTCACGCGTGCCGGTTGCTCAACTCCGCTTCGACCTCGTCGAAGAACGCTGGACGCTCTATTGGGCTGATCGCAACAGCCGCTGGCACCTCTACGACGACATTGAGCCGGGGACCGTGACCGAGCTCCTCGCCGAGATCGATCGGGATCCGATCAACATATTCTGGGGGTAGCCTGCGGCTCCGTCGCGAGCCGCGACAACTCCCCCGTCCGGCCTGGGTCGCGCCGTGGGAGAGGCCCTAACGACACGGATGAACCGTCGGGCCAACTGGCAGGCCGTCTACTTACTGAACAGATAAGGCGAGGCGGTGTCCTAGCTATGCCGGTTGCGGGCGAGGGAGCGCAGTCGCAGCCAACGATGGCGTCGGTCAGGATGGCACGAACGCCTCATTGGGGAAGTAGGACAAGCTCGCGCGGTCGCCCCAGTCGCGGACACTACGCCCGAACAAGCGGAGGAGTGGGTGTGGCGTCAGGTCTCGCGAACCTTCGCCGCGCTCGCTTGACTAGGAATGCTGGACGTCGACGCGCTGCTGGACGAGCGGCGGAAACGGCTCAACCCGAAACACCAACGCCGGCTGCGTGCGGCGCGGGTCAGGGTTGAGCGAAGCGAGCCGTAGGGACGCCTTGATGCGTAGCGCGCGTATACACGCTGGTCACGCGGCGAGTACCGGCGAAGTCGGCGCTCGCCGCTCCTTGCCACTCCTACCATCAGAACCTAGGAGAAGCGCGCACCTCGTGCGGCCGTGAACGACTCTAGCAAAGTGGGGTTATGCCCGAGGGTGCGGATAGTGCCTTTGGTGCCTCGCTCCATCCAGTAGTCTCCCTCCAGGTGAAGAGATGGCTCGCGAGCGATGATCAGGACCGCGGCTCCGCGCGAGGGCGGGTTCCCATCCTGATGCAAGGCGTCCCCTTGCGATCGGTACGTGTACGAGAGTTGCACACGGCCGTCTTGCTCAGCCAGCGCGGCACTGAGTGAGAACGAACGCGAGTGCTCGAACACCATGTCGACTTGAATGGACGAATAGGTCTGTCGAATAGTCAGGTAGCACTCCACGATCTCGTTAGCCCGTGGCGCGAACGAGGTCCGAAGTTCCGCCTTCCATGTTCCGTAGAGAACCGGCCGCGGTGTAAGGCCGCGAATGAGCGGCCAGCGCCAGATGAGGCGATCGTAGGCCAGCAGCAGAATCGTCACAGTGCTTGATGTACTGATCGCGAGTCGCGCTGATTGAACGTCCCACGTGCCGGTGTTGAGCCACGTTGACACGAGGGCTACGAAGGCGGCTGTCGCGATGGTGACGCGAATCCAAGTGGGACCTGGCATGTCAGTCCCTTATTCCGACGGCCGTCCAGGCGACGTCAACTAACCGGTAGGCGTCGGAGACACTTCGGCCGGTCGCCCCATGGAATAAGAAGAGTAGTTCGCTCATTTCGAGCCACGATTCCGGCGGTGCCAGTGTGCGGAGTTCGCCCCACAAGTACGACAAGGCGCCGCGAAGGTCATCGAGTAGGCGAGCGTTACCGAAGTACCCGTTCGGGACGTTGTAAACGAGGCATTCGGTGAGGTAGCTGGGGTAGGCGTTCGGAAGTGTTCCGGTAGCGACGAGCTCACTCTCAAGACGTTTCAGTCCACGTACGATGTCCTTGTAGCGACCGCCGGTGGCAGCGTTCTTGGCTACGCCGTTGTCATAGTGCTGCTGAGGGTAGTTATCAATGGAGCCTCCGCTGCGAGGGTAGAGTCGGTGCCCTTGGTGAAAGAGCTGCGGCCTGTCATAGCGACGCATCTGAAGGCACGGCACGACATCTGCGTCGAACGTTGTAGGCCCTGCAAGTACCTTGACGGCCTTGTCGCCCGTTCGGTCGACAGAGGCCGCTCCAAACTCGGTGACGAGGGCTCGCTCAACGCGCAATCGAAAGTCGACGGGGTCTACGCCAACTGCGGCGGGGACGTAGCCAAGTTGCTGGGGGGTCATCCCGACCGTGTCCCCCCACAAGTTGACGTCGAAGGTCTCCGTCCATTCCACGGCAATGTCCACATCGGAGTCGCGACGAACGTTAGTGTTGTTCGCTTGGCTGCCCTTGCCGTACACGCGGACAGTCGCGGGGATCTCATTGCTCGCTGTAATTGCGGCGCGGATACGAGCGACAGTGCGATCCCGTTCTGCCTCCTCGGTAGTGGAGGCCGGTCTGGTCGCGGTTCTAAGCCAGGACTCCCAGTCGCGTGGCATTGACTTCTCCGGTTGCCGAGGCCGCGGCCTCCGGAGTGAGGTCATGGCTGGCAGAACTAATGCGCATGGTAAGCGCGTCGGCTAAACGTCGAGGATTGAGACCACAGGTTGCTGGGCCTCCGAGAGACCTGATAACTGGACGCACTTCGGCTCCATTTCCACTCGCGCGGCACAGCGCACGCGATAGAATGGTTCCCAGGCAGCGTGTCACGAGTTCGAATCTCGTCCTCCGCTCCACCATCGACTGAGTGAAGAAGCCCCGTTGAGCGGGGCTTCTTCGTCGTCAGATTGGCGACACCCTGCTTACTGAGCAGGTGCTCTGCCCGGGTTCCCGGCGGAGAGGCCAGCCACGGCCACGCATGGTCGGAGGTTGAGGTGGTGACTAGACCACACCCGTCCTCCTGCCGAAATGGAACCCTGACCGGCGTAGAAACGTTTCCTGGTAGCACACCGAACCACCGCGCGACCGGTCGTTCCTCAAACCATCGTCGAACCTGGTCAATCATCGGAACTCTTAGAGTCTCCTCGCTCTGACTAGACCCAACGACAGTCCCCCTGCGTTAAGTCCTCGTACCAGTACGAACACCCATACTGGATTACTTGAGTCGAGCTTCCAGAGACTGACGTTCGCACTAAACAAAACGACGAATATCGCCGCAAGCACGCAAGCGGCCAAGAACCGTCGTTGAGGGGCAATAGCTCCAGCCGCGTAGACCACGAAGGCAGGTTCCGCAAAGGCGGTGAGGCTGTAGACAAGATCGGCTGATTTCAGGTGCCACACCCACCGCAGCCAGGGCACCAGGTCACCTTCGGGGACCAAGGCGTGCGCGACTACGACCGCAAGGGGCACGGCAGCTCGCACTGCGAGGTCAGCCAGTACGACGCCCGGTATTAGTGCCAGCCATCGGGGTAGTCGTCGAGCCTCGAACCAGCGGAGCGTGCGCATCATGCCATTCGTTCCACATTCCTCATGGACGACCTCCGCTTCCAGAGGAAGACCGGCAAGATGAGGAGCCAGACAGGAACAAGCACAATGCTGCCGATTTGAATCACCCAGACCAGACCTCCAAGCCCAAGAGATACGAACCCTAGGCCATGCGCGTCGAAGTCCAACCAGTTGTGGAACACGGCCACCAGCGCCCCGGATACACCCATAACTATTGGTAGTAGCAGCACCAGGATGTAGTCGAGAACACTTGCCCGCCGGTATCGGTAATCGCCAGCCCCGGCCTGTCCCTGTATCGCTGCACTGAATGTGGCCGCTGCAACGCCCGCGATCTTCAATACCGTGACCACGCACTGCAGAAGAAACCCGATCTGTCCAATGAAGGTCACGATCCGGAGCGGAACCGCTAGCACCCAAATCCAGCCGTGTTCGTAGAGTCGTTCTGTCACCCACATCAATGCCCATAGACCGCCAGCGGCAGGAAACAGCGCCGCCACGAAATAGAGACAGCCCACCCACGCGAACCTCATGACGGTCCTCCCTCAGGCGCAGCGACGCGAGGCGTCGGCACCTCATCGCGCGGACTGTAGCAGCGCGTCGGCAGATGTAACGGTTGTTCACCGGGACGCCCGCTGGCGCCTCTAGACGGCGGCTCATGATGCCGGGGTTCGTGTTCTACGATGCCGACTGGATCGCGCATCGGGCACGGCGGGCCTGACAGTAGGATGCGCTCGGCGGTCGAGGGAATGACCGAAGGGGGAGCGGATGAACTATTGGGCTCTTGTCACTGCGGTGTTGGGGACTGCGCTGACAATACCCTTCTTCATGATGATCACGACCCTCGTCATGTCGGCAGTCACCAAGCGCCCACTCGAAACGTTCAGCGACGAGACCTTTAGGACGCCACTCTTCTGGGTGTTTTTTCTCCTCACGACGATCGGATTTTGGACGATCCTCCTTAACCAAGACTGACCCGCCAACCGAATTAGACACTACCGATACGAGTTCCCGATTTCTGGACTCCCGCTTATAAACAAACCGCAATCGTCAGGCGTACAGGTGTCGAAGGCTCACGGCATGATCGGGTTAGTCCGCTTGAGTGAGACGGGCTACTGGCCGGTGGTGCCCAATCCGCCCACACGAGGCGACACACGCGATGTCGGGATGAGATGAGCCAGGACGTTCGGCTACTCTTCCGAATGAGGAACGGGATAAGACGAGCCGCGGCGGTACGGGCGGGCACCACGCAACGAGAACTTCTAATCCGCTGGTCAGCGGGGCTCGGCAGGCGCTCTGCCTCCTCAGCAGGTGCACTGCCAATCAGGCTCACCCGCGCCAGATTCAGCCCGCAACCGCCGTGCCGAGAAAGCAGAGTGTCGCCGCGACGGAGGTCCGTTCCTCCTAGGCAGGATGTCGCGAGTTCGAATCTCGTCCTCCGCTCCGACAGACGAAGCCAATCGCTCGACAGTTACTGGTCACGGCGCAGGCACAGAGGTTCGAGCACTCCTTGCGCTGCTTCGATCCGAGCTCGCGCTTGTGTCACACGCAACATCGCGATTCGTTTCGTTGCCTGCTCGACACCGGTACCAGCCGCCTCTGCGTTCCATTGTGCGGCAGTCTCGGCGGCAGCTCGGTAGTATCGGATCGCGTCCGACACCGCCCGAAACGCGCCTCGGAGCACAAATACGCCATGCATGTCGGGGATCGATTCCCAAGTAAGAGGGGCCGCCGGAACCGGATCGATGGGTCCGCCAGCAGCCGTCATCTGCTGCGACCATCGTTCGGCGAGCGTGAGCATCGCATTCAAGTCCGCCAATACCTGACGCGCGACGTCAACGAACTCCCGTGCGCGGGAACGTTCGGCAGCGGCTTGCTCCGCCCTAAAGACCCGGAACGCGATGAACCCGCCGAGGGCTACCGTGATGAGTCCGGCAAGCAGATTCGGCCCGAATCCGTCCCAATTCCACACGCTGGTCGCGTAGAGCATCAGCGATTCTCGCGCTCGAACATTTCATCAAGCGTCATGGCGGTCAGGCGTAAGTGGTTGAGGCCGGCCGGAATGCAGCTCAGCGGTGCACGCTCGTACACCACAATCGCGCGGCGGCGGCGCGCGAGGGCCAGTACCCACGGTTCATCGACATCAAGCGTCGGATCATCGCCTAAGAGATCAGGCAGCTCGCGCAACAGCTCAAGCAGATCGTCTTGCAATTCCTCCTCACCGCAGATCGCATCGCCGAGTTGCTCCTTTATTTCCGCGAGGAAGCGGCCATCCTTCGCTAGTTCGAGGGCAGGGGAAGGAATGAAGAGGCGACCGGCAGCGGCCAGGTTCACGATCAGGCGCGACGGCGGGGCATCGGGCGCCAATGCGGCGGTGCCGAGCGAGTCGCCGGTTATCGCATAGATTCTTTCCTCGGGCACTAGCGGCG
>SCVR01000338.1 GCA_004296805.1 Dehalococcoidia bacterium | reverse complement strand
TTCCGATCTCCGAGGAACCCCACGAACTCTTGTCTGTACGATCCGACCGCTACGTCGGAGTTCCTGCATCGTCCGCTTTGAGTACCGCCACGCACGGGTCACACCCATGAACGCAAACACGGGATTCCCATTGGCTGAACCTCCGGGACCCGACAGATCGCTGAGCGCGTAGCGCCGCCCTGTCTCAGGCTCGATGTGCTGATACACCCGCTCCACGTAATCGTTGGGATACGGCCGAAACACCGGATTCCAGACCGTACGCTCGCCCTTTCCGTAGAAGAGGATCGCGTCCACGTTCCGGCCAAAGTGCTTGGTACCTTGCCGTGAATCGTTGTGAGACGTGTGGCGCTTCCAGACGATCTCATTCACGAAGTTCTGATAGCCCAGCAGTTTGTCCAGCTCCACTTTGAGGTAGTGGCTCGCCCGCCAGTCACAATGGAGGAATAACGTCCCTCCTGGACGCAGAACACGCACACACTCTTCAAGGCGCGGTCGCATCCACTCGACGTACGAGTCAATTGACTCGAAGCGATCTTCGAACGATCGACGCTCCCCACGGAGCCCCACTTCGACGACACGCTCCTGGGACGAGTTGAACGGCGGGTCGAGATACACGAGATCAACAGACGCATCGCCGATCTCTCTGGCGAGGATCTCCAGATTGTCGCCGTAGTACAAGGTGGCATTGCCGATCACCAGGGAGCGCCTCGAACGCACAGTGGTCGTCATAGCATCAGATCCTTCGGCTTCACCTTCAGCACTTCGGCCACACGATCAACCGTCCCAAAGTGGGGCTCGGACACGAGTCCTCGTTCCCACTTCGAGATGATCGACACTGACAATCCCGCCGCGGCAGCGAGACCTTGCTGCGTCAGTCGCCGACGGCGTCGGCGTTCGCGCAATTTATCTGGATTCAGTGTGGCCGTCATAACTGGTAGTATACTAGTGTTTTACTAGTCATAGTTCACCCCTGACGAGAATTTCGAGGGCCCCCTCAATGTCCCAGTCCCACGTCCCCGACCACGCCGAACTACCGCCGCCAAGCCTCGAAGAGGTGAGCCCCGGCATCTTCGCGTACGTGCAGTTGGACGGGACCTGGTTCCTCAACAACTGCGGGTTCATCGTCGGGAAGCAGTCGGCGGTAGTCATCGACACCACCAGCACCGAGAAGCGCGCACACGCCTTCCGCGAGACGGTGCGGCACACCACCTCGCATCCCGTGCAGGCGCTCGTGAACACGCACAGTCACGGCGACCACACGCACGGCAACTACCTGTTCTCGCCGGAGACGGCGATCATCGCGCACGACCTCTGCCGCGACGAGGTCGCCCGCCAGAACATCGAGGCCACCCAGGCGCGCTTCCCCATGGGCGACTTCGGACACCCGATCCCCACGTCGCCGATGGTGACCTTCCCCGACCGCCTCAACGTCTTCGTCGACGACCTGCGCGTCGAACTCAGCTTCGTCGGCCCCGCGCACACCACCAACGACGTCATCGCGTGGATCCCCGAGCGCAAGGTGCTGTTCTCCGGCGACCTCGTCTTCAACGGCGGCACGCCCTTCGCCCTCGCCGGCTCGATCGCCGGCTGGCTCGAACAGATCCCGCGTCTGCGCGCCCTCGGCGCGGAGACCATCGTCCCCGGCCACGGCGCCGTGTGCGACGCCTCGGTGTTCGACACCATCGAGTCGTACCTGCGCTTCGTACAGTCGACCGCGAAGCGCGGCTTCGAGGCGGGCGTGCCGCCGCTCGAACTCGCCCGCTCGATCGACCTCGGAGAGTTCGCAGCCCTCGGCGACTCCGAGCGCATCGTCGGCAACCTGCACCGCGCCTACAGCGAACTGCGCGGCGAACCACGCGGCACCGTGCTCTCCCCCGCGGCATTCACGGAGATGATCGAATACAACGGCGGCCAGCCGCTGCGTTGCCTCGCCTGACGACGAGGGACGTGCCGACCGACTACCGATCCTTCTCGCGACGGCGTACCCTCGACCCTTCCAACGAGGATCGGCCCATGACCGCCACCGTCGACGCTCGACTGCCTGACGCCCGTGCCGCCGCCGACCGCCACGCGTGGCAGGAGGCATACGACCTCCTCGTCACGATGGCCGAAGAGCCCGATGCCCCCGGCGAGGCGCTCGAACTCCTGGCGGAGATGGCGTGGTGGGTGCAGCGTCCGGACGTCGCACTGCGGGCGCGCGAACGCGCCTACGCCGCGTACATGGCCGAAGGCGATCACATCCACGCCGCCTTCATGGCGCTCCTGACCGCGCAGGACCACAACGATCACCTCGCCCCCGCAATCGCCGGCGGCTGGCTCGCACGCGGCGCGCGGCTGCTCGCTGACCAGCCGGAGTCATTTGCGCACGGCTACCTCGCCGTCTTCCAGTCACGCGGGGCCGCGGCCGGGGGCGATCTGCCCGCCGCGATGTCGCTCGCGGCTGACGCGGTGGCCATCGGCACGCGCGTGGGCAACAAGGATGTGCAGGCGCTCGGCCTCGTCTGTCAGGGCTCGGCCACCGTCCACGGCGGCAACCCCGCGGAGGGCCTGCTCCTCCTCGACGAGGCCAGCGCGGCCGCCGTCGCCGGCGAACTCAGCCCCTTCGTCACCGGCATCGTCTACTGCCAGACCATCAGCACGTGCCGCGACCTCGCGGACTACCGCCGCGCCGGCCAGTGGACCGAAGTCGCCAAGCAGTGGTGCGAGCGCCAGTCGATCAGCGGCTTCCCCGGCGTCTGTCGCGTCCACCGCGCCGAGATCATGGCGTTGCACGGTGAGTGGACCGAGGCCGAACGCGAGGCCACCCGTGCCTCTGAGGAACTGATGTCGTTCAAGGCGACCTTCCAGGCCTCCGAGGGCTACTACGCCCTCGGCGAGATCCGTCTTCGCACCGGCGACCTGCCGGGCGCGGACGAAGCGTTCCGGCTCGCGCAGGACCTCGGCCGCGACCCGCAACCCGGACGCGCGCTCTACTACCTCGCGATCGGACGGATCGAGGCCGCCGCTTCCGCGATCCAGCGTGCGCTCGCAATCGTCACCGACCGGCTCGCGCGCGCACGCCTGCTCGCGGCGCAGGTCGAGATCGCGATTGCCGCGGGCGACATCACCACCGCGCGAGCGGCCGCGGACGAGGCCCGCACCATCGCAGACGCCTACCAGTCGGTCGCGCTCCAGGCCGCCGCCCACTCCGCCCTCGGCGCCGTGCACGTAGCTGCCTCCGAACCTGACCTCGCCCTCGCCGAGCTGACCCGTGCCCGTGCGCTCTGGCAGGCGACAGACGCCCCGTACGAACTGGCCCGCACGCGCCTGACGTGGGCCGAGGCCCTCCGCCAGCGCGGCGAGGTGCAGGAGGCGGTCATCGAGGCCGAGGCCGCGCAGGCAGCCTTCATCCGCCTCGGCGCGATGGAGGAGGTAAACCGCTCCGGCCGCGTGCTGGACAGCCTCCGCTCCGGAGCGGAACGCGGCGAGCGCCAGCAGCGCGCCTTCATGTTCACCGACATCGTCGGCTCCACTGAACTCCTCGGCGTCATCGGCGACGAAGCGTGGGGAGACCTCAAGCGCTGGCACGACCAGACCCTGCGCGCGGTCGCAGCCGCGCAGGGCGGCGAGGAAGTCAACGAGGCCGGGGATGGCTTCTTCTTCGCCTTCCGCGATGTCCAGTCCGCGGTCACCTCTGCCGTTGCGATGCAACGCACGCTCGCCGATCACCGGCGCACCGCGGGCTTCGCCCCCCGCGTGCGCATCGGCATCCACTGCGCGGAGGCCACGAAGGTCGATAGCACGTACGTCGGTCAGGGCGTCCACGAGGCCGCCCGCGTCGGGTCGGTCGCCGGCCCAAACGAGATCGTGATCAGCACGACGAGCCTCGCTGGCGTCTCCGTCCAGGGTCTCGGCGAAGCACGCACCGTGGAGTTGAAGGGGATCGCCGGAACGTCGGTGGTCCACCCGATCGATTGGTCTGCGACGTAGCGCCCACCACGATCAGCCTTCGACCACATCAAGGGCCACATCGAACCGCCATGCCGCGCCGTCCCTCGTGATTCGGCCCACCGAGGGCGCTCCGAAGTGGCTGCCGAGCACGAGCGTGCCGGTGTCCCCGTACCGCGCGAGGAAGGCCCGCCGTCCGGCCGCGCCCGCCTCCTTGTCCCGGTCGAGGGCTGCCGGCAGGTCAGGGAACGCGCACTGGATCGGCGAGTGCATCACGTCCCCCGTGATCACCGCACGCACCCCGCGTGACTCGATCTCGATGCACACATGCCCCGGCGTGTGCCCATGGCTGGGCACGAGGCGCACCTCGGGACTCACGACGTGGTCGACGCCAACGAAGTCCGCGAGGCCGGCCTGCACCACGGGGCGCACGGAGTCTGCCAGCAGGCGCTCGGTCGCCTCCTGCTCCGGCGCGACCGACTCCCAGTACTCGTACTCCGGCCGCGCGAAGATGTGGCGGGCCCGCGGGAACGTCGGCACCCACCGTCCACCCTCGAGGCGTGCATCCCAGCCGCAGTGGTCGCCGTGGATATGCGTGCACAGCACGTAGTCCACGGCCTCGGGCGTCACGCCGAGCGCAGCGAGGTTCTCGAGGTACGGCGTGTTGAGGTGGTGGAACTGCGGGATGCCGCCGGAGCGTTCTTTCCCGTTCCCCACGCCGGTGTCCACGAGCATCACCGCCGTCGGCGTCTTCACGACGAAGGTGTGGATGCTCTGGAGCAGGAAGCCGTCGGCGTTCTGGAAGTGCGGCTTCAGCCACTCCGAGCAGCGTGCCGTCTCCTCGCGTGTCGCGTCCGGCATCATCCACCGCACCGAGGTCGGTAGCACGATCTCGTCGACGCGCTCCACGGTGACGTCGCCAATCCGGATCAGGACGCTCATGGGGCACCTCCAGCATGCGGGCCAGCGCGCGGCATCGTAGTCCCTCCCCCGACCCTCGGCGGGGGCCGCGTCTACACTGGGTCTATGGCCCGTGACCCTTCCTCCTCCCCCATCGAGAACGCCAGCTGGCGCGAGACGCTGCTCATCATCTGGATCGTGTTCCAGACGCTGGCGGGGCCGCTGTTGTTCATGATGGGCACGGTGGGCCTCCTGACCTGGTTCGTCCTCGCGCTGTTCTCGAACGTCTGGCTCGCGCTCATCCCGCTTGCCCTCGGCGGCGGCGTCATCACGTGGTTCGTCCGGAAGGACCGCCGCGCCATCGCCAAACTCGAAGCGGAACGCGACGGCCGTACCGGCCCCCGCGCCTCGGGCGCACCGCGGCGCCCCGGCCTGTAGGACTGCCCCCGATGGATGCCGCTGCCGCCGCCGACTTCGCCGCCATTGCCGCGAACGTGGCTGCCGTCCGCGCCCGAATCGTCGAGGCGTGTGAGCGCGCCGGCCGCGACCGGTCCGAGGTCACCCTTATCGCCGTCTCCAAGGGTCACCCCGCCGCCCTCGTCCGTGCGGCCATCGAGGCGGGGTGCGTCGACCTGGGCGAGAACCGCGCGCAGGAGTTGCTGCCCAAGGCCGTCGAGGCAGGGTCGGCGCCTCGCGTGCCTCAGCACCGCTGGCACTTCATCGGCCACCTGCAGCGGAACAAGGTGCGCGACGTGCTCCCGCACATCGACGCGCTGCACTCTCTGGATTCAGTCGGGCTCGTGCAGGAGATCGGACGGCGCGGGAAAGCCCTCGGTGCGGCCACCCCGCTCCCCTGCTACCTTGAGGTCAACGTGGCCGGTGAGGCGCAGAAGCAGGGCATTTCGCCCGACGCGCTGCCCGAACTGCTGCGGGCCGCCCGGGCCTGTGAGGTGATCGAGGTGCGCGGTCTGATGACCGTCGCGCCACACCTCGGAGACCCGGAGGCGGTACGCCCGGTGTTCCGCGCGCTCCGCGAACTCGCGCAGGCGCACGGGCTGGCCGGGCTCTCGATGGGGATGACCGAGGACTACTCGGTCGCCATCGAGGAAGGTGCGACGGTCGTCAGGGTGGGACGCGCGATCTTCGGGGCGCGTCCCACGTAACGAGGCCGCGAGTTCGCGCGACGCCGAGGGGGCCGCATGCGCATCGGGATCATCGGCGGCGGTTTCATGGGTGAGGCGTTCCTCCGCGGCCTGGTGCGGGGCGAAGTCGCCACGCCAAATGACATCGCTGTCGCCGACGTCTCCCCCGCCCGTCGCGCTGCGCTCGCCGAGCACGGCGTCCGCGTGACCGATGACGCGCAGAGCGCGGCCATCGGCGCGGAGGTCGTGCTGATCGCCGTGAAGCCCCAGGACCTCGCCTCCGCCGGAACATCGCTGCAGGGCGCCATCGGCAAAGATGCGGTGGTGATCTCGATCGCCGCAGGCGTACGCCTCGACGACGTCCGACGGTTCACCGGCCACCGCGCCTGCGTGCGCGTGATGCCGAACCTCCCGGCCGCGATCGGACAGGGCGCCGCCGCCTACTTCGTCGCGCCCGAGGTCAGCGCCGCCCAGCGCGCACGCGTCCGAGAGGTCGTCGCTGCCGTGGCGACCGTGGCTGTCGAGGTGATGGATGACGACGCCGTCGACCTCGCGACTGCGATCCACGGCTCTGGCCCGGCCTACGTCTACCTGTTCATCGAATCACTGGTCGAGGTGGCCGTGCGCCTCGGCATGAAGCGCCACGACGCCGAGCAGTTGGTGCTCGCGACGGTCGCCGGGTCCGCCGCATACGCCATCGAAACCGGCCAGCACCCGGCCGTCCTGCGGAACGCCGTCACCTCGCCTGGCGGGACGACGGCCGCGGGCCTCGCCGAACTTGAGGCTGCGGGCTTCCGCACCGCCATCGACTCCGCCGTGGATGCTGCCTTCGAACGCGCTCAGGAACTGGGGGAGTAGACGATGGCCTTGCTCGTCAGCATCGTGGCCTATCTGGTCCAGTTCCTCGGGTTTGCCATCTTCGCGCGGTCCATCCTGTCCTGGTTCCCCATCGACAAGAACGGCCCCATCTTCCAGGTGCTCGCCGCGGTGACCGACCCGATCCTGGAGCCGCTCCGGAAGGTCATCCCCCCGATCGGCATGATCGACATCTCACCGATGGTGGCGATGCTGGCGCTCTTCTT
>SCVR01000337.1 GCA_004296805.1 Dehalococcoidia bacterium | reverse complement strand
TATAGCTGTGTCTTCACCATTATCCCGGGGGTCGCGACCGGCGCAGGCTCGTGGCTTGTGAAGACCACCGGTGGGGCGTTGGCCTCGGCCGTCGTCACCTCAAACTCTGGCTGCATCAACGCTCCGGCCGTCACGGCCGGAGGGACGCTCATCAACCCGAACGAGGGCACCTCAGACTACAACGTCACTCTCACGCCACCGGGGTGCAACGCTGCCGCAGTGGTGTCCGTGACGGAAACCATCACCGTCACTTCGGGGAGTCAGATCTGCCAGTCCGTCTGGATCACCTCAGCGATGCCACCCGTTTCCGCGTGTGCCGCCATCTCGACCACCCCACCGCCCCCGACGCCGTCTGCGACGAAGTCCTGCACCCTGACTTCCACTCCCAACCGCTACTCCTGCCTCTTCACCGTTACGCCCGCCTTCCCGGCGGTTGCCAACGACCTCATCCATGTCAACGAGGCCCCCGGTCCGCTGATGACCGGCCCCGGCACCATCGTTGGCACCCCCACCGTCGCAAACGTCAGTGGCTGTGCGCAGACGCCGTCGCCGGTCGTCTCCACGAGTGCCACCAGTTACAACGCGCAGATCGGCGTCGGAGGTTGCCCCGGCGTCACATGGTCCGTCCAGTTCCTTGAGACCATCGATGTCACAGCGACGGGGCAGATCTGCCAGTCCTTCTGGATGGTCGCCGCCGTCCCGCCCACCACGTCCTGTGCCTCGGTCACCTACACCCCGGTTGGCGTTGCCGGTGCCGGGACATCGAAGACCTGCGTGAAGACCTCGACGCAGAATGTCTACACCTGCACATTCACCATCGCGCCTGGCATTGTGACCGGCCCGGGGCCTTGGCTCGTGCAGATGGTGACGCCCGGTCCGGGCTCGTTCAGCGGGCCCTCCGTGGTCAGTTCGTCGACCACCGGCTGCACGAACACACCGTCCATCAGCGCCGGCACGCTGATCAGCACGCCGGCTGGCAACTCCGACTACAACGTGACGATCGGTGCCGGGGGCTGCACCGCCGGCGCTTCCGTGGTGATCACGGAGACAGTCACCGTCACCGCATCGGGTCAGCTCTGCCAGAAGGTCTGGATCACGGCGGGCATGCTCCCGCAGACTGCGTGTGCAACTGTCGAGGTCACCAAGTCGCTCGTCATCCCTGGTGGTGGTTCCTTCTCCGGGGGCACCATCGCGTCCTCGGGTGTCTCGCTCGTCGCGTTCACCGGATCCGTCGAGCAACTCGATGCGGCTGGCATGGCGAACTCACCGAAGATCATCTCGATCTCCGCCACCTCGAGCGGCAAGCTCATCACCTACGTGGTCGGTGCGCCCTCGTTCGTGAACACGGAGTTCAACCTGGCCTTCCCGAACGGCCTCAACAACACGCTGGTCATCGTGAAGACCGGCTAACCCGCTACCCTGCTGCTCGCAGGAGCGAGCGATGTCCGAGCCCACCGCCTCACATCCCGACATGCCGGGCTACCTCGGTGACCCAGCCGAGGCCCGGCTGCTGCCCTGGGCCTGGGCGGAGGCTCGGCTGCGGGACGCCCACAACTACTGGCTCTCTACCCACACCAACGAGGGCGGCCCGCACCTCGCACCGGTGTGGGCGGTGTGGGACGGCACGCGCATCTTCTTGGCCACTGGCACACGGTCGAAGAAGGCGCGCAACCTCTACGCGGACTCCCGATGCAGTCTGGCGACCGAGAGCGGCGAAGAGGCCGTGATCGTCGAGGGCACCGCACAGCCGATCTCCGACGCCGACGCCGAGGTGTACCTCGTGCTGTACGAGGCGAAGTACGGCGCGCGCCCTCCCGCCGGGGACGGCTGGGTGGTGACACCGCAGGCCGCGTTCGGCTTCATCGAAGAAGGCGACGAGTTCGCGAAGACCGCCACCCGCTGGCGTTGGTAGCGAGGGTCGCATGCCGTACGACCGCTGCTCGGTCCTCTCGCGTGTCAACGCCGTCTGCTCGGGCGAACGTCGCGAGGCTCTGAACATCGCCGCGGCATCGAGCGGCAGCATCCACGACGATGCGAAGGCCGCCGAACTTGGGTTCAAGGGCGGACTCGTCTCCGGCCTTGTCCACAACGAACAGTTCATCCCAATCGCCCTCGACCTCTTCGGCACGCAGTGGCTGGAGCGCGGCGGCTTCGCCTTCGCCTATCGCACCCCAACCCTCGATGGCGAACCGGTGCAGGCGTTCGCGCGCGTGCCCGCCGACGGTGCCACGCAGGTCGAAGCCTGGTCACAGAACGATGCGGGGCAACGCGTCGCGGACGGGGTGCTCTTCCTCGGCAAGGCGGAGACGCCGCTCGCGCAGCGACTCGCGGCCTCCCAACCGGCCGAGGGCCGCATCCTCCGCAACGTGGCGCTGGGCTCCTTCGGCCCGCCACGACGGCTCCGAGTCTCCGCTGAGACGCAGGCGCTCATGCGCGACACCACCACCGAGCCCCTCGACTGGTACTTCGGCCCCAGCCCGTGGGGGCCAGCGTTCGCCTCCACCCGCTCGCTCTACCGCATGCTCGAGCCGCGTGCCGTCACTGAGGCTGTCGATCCGACCGGCGTGCGCGTCGATGCGGGCATCGAGATCCGCTTCGTCGATGGCCCGCCCCTCGTCGAGGTGCAGTACGACCTGGACTGTCAGGCCGTCGCGCGCAGCGAGAGCGCGAAGACCGAGGTCCTCTGGCTGCGCACGGTCATGCGCGAGGCGTCATCCGGTCGCGTCGTCGTCGAGCAGTTGATGGAGAAGCGGTGGATGAAGAGCGCCTCGGCGCTCTGGCGCTAGCGCGACGAGGCCCCACCGCCCGATGGCCAATCGCCGAAGCCTTCGATCTGTGCGTGTTGCTGAGGGCATGCGGCCTTGGCTTCGCACGAGTCGAGACAGGCGCGCACAAGGACCCGCAGCGCGGACCTACAGTGCGCCGAGGTACCGGTTCAACTCGTATGGGGTGACCTGGCTGCGGTACTCGGTCCACTCGATGCGCTTGTTCGCGATCAGCGAGTCGAAGACGTGCTCGCCGAGTTCGCGGCGCATCAGGGCCGAGCCCGAGAACTGTTGGATCGCGTCGCCCAGCGACAGCGGCAGCGTGCGGGCGCCGCGTGCGGCGCGCTCCGCCTCGGTCAGCCCGGAGCGCGCGGGCTCCGGCAGCGGCATCTTGTTGGCGATGCCTTCGAGGCCTGCCGACAGCACGGCCGCAAACGCCAGATACGGGTTGCAACCCGGGTCGGGCGCTCGGTACTCCACACGCGTGGAGACCGTCGCCTCAGGGCGGTGCGCCGGCACCCGCACGAGATCGGCGTCGTTCGTGTGCGACCACGTCGCGTGGACGGGGGCCTCGAAGCCCGGCACCAGCCGCTTGTACGAGTTCACCCACTGGTTCGTGATCAGCGCGATCTCCGGAGCGTGCTCCAACAGCCCTGCTACGTAGTGCTTCGCGTCTGCCGACAGCGTGTCCGGCGACTGCGGGTCGTAGAACGCGTTCGACTCGCCTCGGAACAGCGAGAGTTGCAGGTGCATCCCGCTGCCGTTCTGGTCCGCGATCGGCTTCGGCATGAACGTCGCGTGCACGCCTGCACGCGCGGCGACTTCCTTCACGACGAGGCGGAACGTCATCACCGCGTCGGCCATCGTCAGCGCGTCCGTGTAGCGGAGGTCCATCTCGTGCTGGCTCGGGGCGACCTCGTGGTGGCTCAACGCCACCCCGATGCCCATCTCCTCCAGCATCAGCACCGTCTCGCGCCGCAAATCGGAGCCGCCATCGAGCGGCGTCAGGTCGAAGTAGCCCCCGCGGTCGAGCGGTTCGGTGCCGTTCTGGTCCTTGAAGTAGAAGTACTCGATCTCCGGGGACACGTAGAACGTGTACCCCTGATCGGCGGCGCGGCGCAGCGTGCGCTTCAGCACTTGCCGCGGGTCGCCCTCGAACGGCTGCCCGTTCGTGCGGTAGATGTCGCAGAACATCCGCGCCACCGCGTTTGGCCGAGGCCGCCACGGCAGCACCTGGAATGTCCCGGGGTCCGGCATCGCGATCATGTCGGCTTCGTCGCGCCGCGCGAAACCCTCGATGGCCGCACCGTCGAACGTGATCCCGTCCGTCAGCGCGTGCTCAAGTTCCTCGACCGTGATCGCCACGGACTTCAGCATCCCCAGGATGTCCGTGAACCACAGCCGGATGAACTTCACATCGTGATCGCGGCACGCCTGCAAGACGTGCTGCACGGAACCGGAGCCAGACTCACGTTCAAGCATGCGCAGATCGTACCGTCCGACCTGTTTCCGGATTGTTTCTATGCCACGCGTGTTTGGGTGACGTTTGCCACCTCTGGTGCTTCAGGGCGCCTTATCCGTTGAAGTACAGCTCGTACTCGTACGGCGTCGGCCGGAGCGCGGCCGCCTGCACCTCCTCGCGCTTCATCGTGATCCAGCGCCCCACCAGGTCCTCCGTGAAGACCGCCCCCTCGAAGAGGAACGCCTGGTCGGCCGCCAGCGCATCCAGCGCCGCCTCGAGGCTTCCCGGTACCCGAGGCACCCGGGCCGCCTCCTCGGGCCGCAACTCGTAGATATTGCGGTCCAGCGGGTCGCCGGGGTCGATCTGCTTTCGGATCCCATCGATGCCCGCCATCAGCATCGCGGCGAATGCCAGATAGGGGTTCGAGGTGCCATCCGGCGGCCGGAACTCAAGGCGTGTCGCCGCTGCCGCCGTCGAATACGTCGGGATCCGCACCGCCGCCGAGCGGTTTCGCGCCGAGTAGGCAAGGTTCACCGGCGCCTCGAAGCCCGGGACCAGACGCTTGTAGGAGTTCGTGGAGGGTGCGCAGAACGCCATTAGCGCCGGCGCGTGGGTGAGCAGCCCACCGATGTACCACCGGGCCGTCTGGGAAAGCCCGGCGTAGCCGTTCGCGTCATGGAAGAGCGGCTGCCCATCCTTCCACAGCGACTGGTGCGTGTGCATCCCGCTGCCGTTGTCACCGAACACGGGCTTCGGCATGAACGTCGCGGCCTTGCCGTGCGCACGTCCGACGGTACGGACGAGGTACTTGTACCACTGGGTCTCGTCCGCCTTCTTGCGCAGGCTCGCGTACTTCGTGGCGATCTCACCCTGGCCCGGCGCCGCCACCTCGTGGTGGTGCACCTCGACTTCGATGCCGGTGCGTTCGAGGGCTTCCGCGATCGCCCAGCGCACGCCTGCGGTTTGGTCCGCAGGAGGCACCGGGGAGTACCCCTCCTTCGTGCCGATCTTCGCGCCGAGGTTCGGGCGTTCGTCCTGGCCGCTGTTCCACGGACCCTCGATCGAATCGACCGTGAAGAAGGCCGTGTTCGCGTTCTGCTGGAAGCGCGCGTCGTCGAAGAGGAAGAACTCCAACTCGGGCCCAAAGTTCGCGGTATCCGCGATCCCCGTCGACCGCA
>SCVR01000336.1 GCA_004296805.1 Dehalococcoidia bacterium | reverse complement strand
GAGCTTCCACAGGGCCTCGAAGGTCGTCCATCGGGCACCGTCGAGGAAGTTCACCATCTGGACGATGTGCGACTGGACGTGCTGGAACCGTCCGATCGGCTGGCTGAACTGACGCCGACGCCGGCTATAGGCGACTGACATCTCGTAGACCGCCTGCGCGCCGCCCACCATGTACGAGCACAGCACGGGGGTTGCCTGCAGGAGCGCTCGGTCGAGGGCTGCCTCGCCGCCTCCCAGGACGGCCTCTGCGGCCACCCGGACGCCTTCGAGCCTGACCGAGCACTCGCTGGTCAGGAACCCGCTCATGCGCTTGATGTTGACACCCTGAGCCTTCGCGTCGACGACGAGCAGGAGCAGTGCACCCGCCTCGTCCCGCGCAGCCACGATCAGGTGGTCGGCGGTGTGGGCATCGAAGACGAAGAGCTTGGTCCCGGTGACGGTGTAGCCACCTCCCGCAGCGGCGACTGCCTTCGTCTGGACGCCTGCCGTGCCCCAGCCCCAATCGGGTTCCGTCAGGGCGAACGCGGCGATCGCCTTGCCCGCGGCCAGAGGCGGCAGGTAGCGCTGCCTCTGCGCCTCGCTCCCCGCCTCCAAGATGATCAGCGGCGCGAGGACTCCCGAACTGAAGAATGGCCCCGGGACTGGCCCACCACCCAGGCCCTCGAAGACCACGGCGGCGTCCAGCAGGTTGCCTCCGGCGCCGCCATAGGCCTCGGGCGTGACCATGCCCAACCAGCCGATCTCAGCAGCGGTGTTCCACATGTCGATGGAATAGCCCGTCGCGCTGCCCTCGAGTTCGATGATCGCTTCACGGGTCGCGGTGCGGGCCAGGAAGTCGGTGACACCCTGCTTGAAGAGTTGCTGCTGTTCGTTGAGTGACAAGTCCATGACTGGCTCCTGAATGTGATCGGGGCGGTGCGGCCGGAGGACTAGTGGCCGGTGCGCCCGGCCTGCTCCTGCTCGTCCCGGCCGATACCAATACGCCGCGCCATGATCACCTTCTGGATGTCCGTGGTCGCACCCGGGTGAAGCGCCTGAATGGCCAGCCGCGTATACGACTCCAGCTCACCGTTAGAGTGATCCCACTCACTGTCCTTGATGAGCATGTACGGGCCGACCATGTCGAGGATGGCCTGGCTCGCCTCCAGGCCGCCGATCTTCCGGTAATACGAGGACTGTGGGCCCTCATACGTCATCGGGACGTGGCTGCGATCCATCCAGAAGTTGCGCAGGTCGAACAGGCGGCTGACCTCGGTGCGGACGAAGAGATCGACGAGGCGCGCGCGCACGTCGTCGTGTTCGATCAGCGGCTTGCCCTCGCGGCGCATCAACGAGGTGAGGCGCAGGGCCTCCTCGAACCAGCGGTTCCGGCCGATGCGCCCACCGCTGCCGTGCTCCAGTTCGAGGTGAGTGCTGGCCACCCGCCAACCGTTGTTCTCGCCG
Organism: Dehalococcoidia bacterium; assembly: GCA_004296805.1. Lineage (GTDB taxonomy): Bacteria > Chloroflexota > Dehalococcoidia > UBA2979 > UBA2979 > SURF-43. Next base: position 10,100 of record SCVR01000336.1, on the reverse strand, counting down.
CCGATGAGGTCGTCCGCTGACACGCGGACGTCGTCGAAGTAGATCGTGTTCTTCCAAGACTGGCCGACGCCCTCCGAGCCGTCGCCCAGGAGTTCCATCGGCTTGATGGTGATGCCGGGGAGGTTGCGCGGGATCATGAACCACGAGAGGTTCTTGTGCCGTTCGCCCTCGCGGACCGTGCGGGCGATCGTCCAGAGATAGTCGACGTCGTGCGAACCGCCGATGAAGACCTTTTCACCGTTCAGGACGTACTCGTCACCGTCACGCCGGGCATCGGTGGTCGTGCCGGCGAGGTCTGACCCGGCCTCGGGGCCGGTCAGCAGCTGCCAGGTGATGGCTTCGCCCCTGAAGATCCGCGGCAGCATCCGCTGCTTCTGCTCTTCGGTGCCCCACACGAGGACGGACGCTCCGCCGAGGCGGCCGCCGCTGTTGTACACGGGCGGCAGGGGCAAGTCGTACCGGTCGAGTTCCTCGGCGACCACGATGGCGCGGTCGACTGACAGGCCACCCCCGCCGTACTCGACGGGCGCGGTCGGGAAGAGCCAGCCCCGCGCTCCGAGGTCGCGGGCGAGCTGGCGGAACCGCTGGTAGTTCTCCGGCGTGTCACGCAAGAGGTTCGGGACGTCTGGGACGTGCGAGGCGAGCCAGGTGCGCACCTCGATGCGGAACGCTTCCTGCTCCGGGGTATAGGCCGGTTCGAAGTCCACAGAATCCTCCAGGGCGCACAGACGAGACCAACGGGAGTCTAGCGGCTCCTCCACGTAATCAACGCCGGAACAAGTGGGCCTACGCCAGCGTTCCACTCGCACGGGGAAACGTCAGCACGGAGGCACCCATGTTCGATCGAGTCGCTCACCGGATTCAGTCTCGCGTCGGATGGCCGGTCGCGCTCGTCGCCGCCGTCACAATCCTTGCCTTCGCAATTGCCACAGCGGTAGTCGCGCAGCGGTCGGACGAGTCGCTCACCATCGGGACGTCTTCGTCAGTTGCACCAAGCGGTGGAATGACCGGTGACCTCGTGGCGCCTGAGGAGCGGATGAAGGCAGGGAGTCCCGCCGCCGCCCCTGCGCCAAACCAATCGGCGTCCGGCACTGATGGCGGCAGTGGCACCGCGACCCCCGCACTCGACGCCGGTCGCGACGTGATCCGCACGGGCTCCGTGGACATCGAGGTGCGCTCGGTGACCGACTCCTTCGAGCAGGTCCGCACGATCGCGACCGGAGCGGGTGGCTATGTCGCCGACTCGATGTTCGTCGGCAGTGGTGACGAGCACTCAGCACGGCTGACGCTGCGCGTGCCGGCGGACCGGTTCGGCGAGGTGGTCACCCAACTGCGAGGTCTGGCGACCGAAGTCCGTTCGATCTCGAGCAACTCGCGCGACGTAACCGGCGAGACCAGCGACCTCGAAGCAACGCTCAGGAACCTGCGAGCAGTCGAGGCGCAGTACTCGACGCTCCTCGGGCGGGCGGGCAGCATCAGCGACATCCTGCAGGTGCAGGAGCGCCTGAACCAGGTGCGCCTCCAGATCGACCGCACCGAGGCTCGACGTACCCTCATCCAGTCTCAGACCGAGATGTCGACGCTGACCGTGGCGTTGTTCCCAGAGGGCACCGGGGTGGTCAACGGCACCGGGCCGCGCGCCGCGGCCATCGAGGCGTGGGAAGCCTCGCTTGAGACTCTGGAGAACATCGCTACGGCTGCGATCGTGGTCGCGGTCTACTCGTGGTGGATCGTTCCGCTCATCGTGGCCGGCTTCGTGGTCGTACGACGGCGCAGCGGTCGTCGCCCAACGGTGGAGGCGCCCCCTACCACCTAGGACGGCTCCGGCTCTCAAACATCGAGGCGGGTCCCAGCGGGCCCGCCTCCGTGCGTTGCCCGGAAGGGGGCGGGCGGTACACTCGGCCGACCTCACGAACTCCGTGAGGCCTCGTACGCGAATTGTGGAAGGTCGACCCTGGTGGGCGACGACCCCTCGCAGGTCGGTTTCCGCCGTTCCCTCGACCGAACACTCAAGCCGCAGGGCAAGGTGTTCTACGGGTGGTGGATGGTGGCTGCTGGCGCTGGCGCCCAAGCAGTCATCGCCGTCCTCTTCAACCAGGCGTTCAGCACGTATGCCGCCGTTCTCCGGCAGGAGTTCGGCTGGAGCCGAAGCGAGTTGTCCGCCGCGTTCGCAATGGCCCGCGTCGAGAGCGGCCTGCTCGGTCCAGTTGAGGGTTGGCTGCTCGACCGCTTCGGCCCCCGGAAGGTCATGGTCCTCGGGATCGGGCTCATGGGAGCCGGGCTCATCGGGTTCTCCTTCATTAACTCGCTTTTCGCGTTCTACGTCGTGTACTTCTTTATGGCGATCGGGGCGACGCTTGGCGGTTTCCTCGCCATCACGGTGTCGCTGGTCAATTGGTTCAACCGACACCGCGCGAAAGCGCTGGGGATCACTCAGATCGGATTCGCCGCCGGCGGCCTGCTGATCCCACTGACCGTCGCCGCGATTGAGCAGTTCGGTTGGCGACCGACCGCGTTCGTCTCCGGCTTCATCGTGTGGGGACTCGGCATCCCATGCGCGATGGTGATGCGCCACCGGCCGGACCTCTACGGCGATACCCCAGACGGGCTCCCCGTGACGGCCGCCAACGCCGCCGATGGCGGCGGGCACCACTCACGTCACGCCGTGGCGATGGACGGGTCCGAGGACTTCACGGCAAGGCAGGCCCTTCGGACGTCAGGCTTCTGGTTCATCTCGCTTGGGCATGCCGCAGCGCTACTAGTGGTCTCCGCAGTGATGGTGCACGTGGTGCTGCACCTCACCGAGGGACTGGGATACAGCCTGGGCGGTGCGAGCCGGGTGATCGCCCTGATGACCGCGATGCAGATAGTGGGCCAGATCAGCGGAGGATTCCTCGGTGACCGCTTCGACAAGCGGATCATCGCCACCGGGTGCATGGTGCTACACGCTGTGGCACTCGTACTGCTCGCATTCGCCACGAATGTCGCGATGGTGATCGCCTTCGCGATCCTGCATGGCCTCGCCTGGGGCACTCGAGGCCCGCTGATGCAGGCGATGCGCGCGGACTACTTCGGTACGTCCAACTTTGGCAAGATCATGGGGCTCTCCACGATGATCGTGACGCTGGGCAACACGACCGGGCCGCTGCTCGCCGGGTTGGTGGCGGACAAGACCGGGAACTACGAGGTCGGCTTCACCATCCTCGCAGCAGGGGCACTCCTCGGGTCGCTGTTCTTCGTGGCCGCGCGCAAGCCCACGCCACCTCAGCGTCTGGCCGTCGATGCCGCCTCGCGCTAGCGAATCACGTAACCGGCACCTCGGAGCGTGGCGATCAGCCCCGGGGCGCCGGCCCGATCCAGTTTCGCGCGCAGACGGGAAATCTGGGCCTGGACGAAATTCGGCGAGCCGTAGGTCTCGTAGTGCCAGACTTCCTGCGCGATCGTGTCTGCGCTCAGCACCTCGCCACGGCGGTCGAGGAGTAGCCGGAGCACCGCGAACTCGGTCGCCGTCAACGTCAGCGGCACGCCCCGTACGGTGACCTCATGGGCGGACCGTTTCATCGCGAGCTCGAACGGCTTGCCGACTTTCTGCACCTCGTCTGACGAACGGGTGCGCCTGAGCAGCGCCGCTACCCGCCTCGCAAGCTCGGCAGGAGCGACATCGCCGGTCACGACGTCATCCGCCCCGAGGTCGAACCCACGGGCCTGAACGGTGGGGTCGCCTGCGGTCATCACGATTACCGGGATGTTGCCGAGGCGCCGGGTCTCTGAGAGCACCGTCATCCCGGAGACATCCGGCAGCCGTTCTCCGAGGACGACGAGGTCGAACGCGGAACGGCGAAGCAGTTCGATCGCGCCACGCCCCGAGCCGACCGTGACGAACTCTGCGCCGTCACAGTGCATCGACTCGCGCAACGCGGTCCAGTATCTGTCCGCCGCTCCCGCGAGCAGCACGAGCGTGCCGGCGAACCCGGACAAGCCTGGCACCGTCGGGTGCGCAGAGACCTCGCCGACCATGTGGCTTCTTCCTGACTCGGGAGCGTGGTGACCTACTCGATCCGGCCGGGGTGCGGGGGTCGCACTCCGACCGGACGAGTTGGGGGCCGTTCGGGCTACGCGCGAACCGCGGACTTGCGGTGCGGCTGGTACCACTGGGCCTTACGCCCGGCGATGTGTGCCACACCCAGCGTGACGCTGTCCTCGGTCACATCCAGCACGAACCGGACCTGGCGGTGCCGGGCGAAGGCGAGGGGACCTTCTGGCGCCACGGACTCAAAGGTGAAGGCCTTGCCGCCGGCCTCGGCCAGCGCGAAGGCCATCACCAGCTGGCTGCCCATCACCAGGGGCAACTCCCGGAACTCAGCGCGGAGTTCGTCCGCGGTCTCCGCGTCGAGGTAGGAGGCGAGCAGCTCGCACACCTCGGCCCCGTCCACAGCGCCAGCGGCCAACTCTCTCATCTTCAGACGAAGGTCAGACTCCTCGGCCAGAACCCTCGTGACCTCACCCGTGATCTTGCGACACTGCGGAACGCTCAAGTCACCACCTCTTTCCCAAGCGGATAAATACCGTCCGATGGGGTGGGTGTAATCTGCCAGACAACTTAGGTAGTGAACTACGTATGGCTAGCGCGACGCATGGGTGCTTCGAATGAACGACCCCGTCGAACAAGCATGGCAGGTGCTCAAGACACGCACCGACGACCTACCGGACTTCTGGATCACGGTTTATCAAGCCGCCCTCGAGGCCGCATTCCGCGAAGGAAACACGAGCGCTGGTGTTGGCTTGGCGATCTTCGCGGCGGCCTCGCTAGAGTCACAAGGTCGTCCCGGCATGGCGCTCGCGCACATCGACGACGCGCTTGCGATCTTCGGTTCAGATGCCGGCGTACACGCCCGGCTGACCTCGTTTCGCGCCATCTTCGAGGCGATCTGTGGGATGGATACTGCGAGTCGGTCGATAGCGCAGGCGCGGCGTGGAATCCGGTCACTCCCTCTCCACGTCGCCACCGAAGTGGACCTCTTCGCAGCCGTCGTTGGAGCGATCCAACTACGTGCACAGCATCGAGCGCGCCGAACGAAGCGTTGCCATCGCTGAGGGTGCGTCCGTCGTGGCATTGGCGGCCGGCACCAAGCCTTGGACGATCGCGGCGATGCACGCATTCGGCATGGCCGAGCGATCTGCGATCTGGATCACGTCTCTCGGTGCGTACGCGGAGGTGACCAAGGACGCCTTCCGACGTGCCGACGTTGCGGCGCTCGACTTCGCGACGCGGGCACGGGCGTCGCTGGCCGAACCGGACGAAGAGGGGCTCGCCGCGGCACCACGCAATACCATCGCCCGCTGGCGCTTCGAGACAACGAAGCTGTACCAGCACCTCCTGACGCGTGACCGAGGCGGTGCGGTGGCTTCGGTAGGCGCGCTTCGGAGTCTCGGTGAGCGGATGAACCCGATCTGGGGGGCCGGCATCCCGTTGTACGACGCGGCACGAGATGCGTGGTTTGAAGGTGGTAGGGAAGTGCTGTTCCCCACCCCTCCGGAAGTTGTGTCCGCGATCACACTCCCCGCGGCGCTTGCAGGCCTGAACGCCTCGAGTCAGGCAGGCAGTCAGGATGACGCAGTCCTGTGGCGGCGCTGGGCGGACGCCAGCCTGCCATCGCACATCCAGTCATCACTCGGCTGGCCCGTATCAGTCGAGCGGCTCGTCGGGCTCAGCGACGTCCGCCTGGGACGCGTGGCAAGCGCGCGCCGACGATTCGAGCGTGCAGCACGCTGGGCGGAGGCAGGTGGCTACGCGATCGAGCGCGCGATCTCGCTCCTCCAGCTCGCAGAGCTGGCAACGCTCGCAGCGCTCCCAACCACCAAGGAGCGCTGGCAGATGCTGCGCCGCCGCGGGCGGGCCGAACTCAGCGACCTCGGCCTCGATCCCGACCCGTTGGCATATCAGGTCGCGCGCGCCTTCGCACTCGGCCGTACGTCAGACTTCTCGCCCAAGTTGACGCCGCGGGAGGTGGAGGTGCTGGCGCTGCTCGCACGCGGTCTGACCCACCGCGAGGTGGGAGCGCAGCTGGGCATCTCCTGGCGGACCGCCCAGGTCCATGCAGCGAGCGCGTACGGCAAGCTGGACGCCACGACACGCATCGCGGCGATCACGCGGGCGCGGGAACTCGGCCTACTGGCGTAGCCCTCGGCTATCCGCCGGCGTGCTTCACACGATGTCCGAGCGCCGTCAGCCGGCTCTCGATCCGCGTGCGGTGGTCGCCCTGGATCTCAATCGTCGAGCCCTCACGGGCTCCGCCGGCGCCGCAGGACTGCTTGAGGTCCTTCAGGAGCGCATCGAGGGCTGCCGGGGTCCCGGGCAGTCCAGTGACGATCGTCACCGTCTTGCCGCCTCGGCCCTTCTTCTCACGCTGGATGCGGACAATGCCGTCGGCAGGAAACTCTCGGCGGGGCGTCGAGGCCTGCGGGCGCGCGGAGGTCGGACGGGAGCGCTTGTCCGCGATGCGCCCGGCCTCGGTCCCGTCGGTGGAGTACACGAGCCGCGTGTTGGGGTCGGTCATGGGGCTCCTCGGAAAGGATCGTACCCGCACACCGGCGGCATGGGAGAATGAGGCGAGAGGCGGGAGCCACTGATGTCATCACAGAGCACCGGCGCGGGCATGTCGCGGAGGCTGGCGCTGCCGTACGCAGAGGCGCTCACCAAGACCAAGGCAGCGCTCCGCACTGAAGGCTTCGGCGTGCTCACCGAGATCGATGTCCGCGCGACCTTGCAGGAGAAGATCGGCGTCGACTTCCGCGAGTACACGATCATCGGGGCCTGCAACCCACCACTGGCGCATCGTGCCCTGCAGTCCGACCTCTCCGTCGGGCTGCTGCTGCCATGCAACGTGATCGTCTATGCGGACGGTGACGGGTCCGTAGTGTCGATGTTCGACCCCGAAGCCGGAATGGCTCTCGCTGGTTCGCCTGCGCTGGACGCCGTCGCACACGAGGCCCGCGAACGACTCCAGCGTGCGCTCGCCTCCATCGAGTAACTACCGACCGGAGCGCCCTCCAACGCGCGGCATGAACCTGGGCGTATGACGCGCGTAGTCCGAGTAGGCCGGAAACCGCGCGGTCAACAGCCGTTCCTCAAATCGCGCCTTCACGGTGAGCAGCGCCAGCATCGCCACCCACTCGACCGCGGCGAGCCACGTGACCGCCATGACCACCAGCCCGACCCCGAGGAGCAGCAGGCCCGAGTAGATCGGATGGCGCACGAAGTGATAGGCGCCGTCCGTCCGGAGCACGGCGGAGTCCGACGGCGCCGGGTGAGTCCTCAGCTCCGATCCGAGCCTGAGCGACGCGGCAACCACAATCGCAATAGCAAGTGTGACCAGCGCGGCACCCGACCAGCTCCCGAGTGCCATCGAGTCTGACCGTGCAGCCTCCAGCACCAGCGCACCCAGCAGGGCGAACTGGCCGAGTACCAGACTCCATCCGGCGATGACATCGCGCTGAGGCAGTGCGGTCGGTTTCGTCGAGGGCATGGACACCTCCGTCGGGGGATAAGCCTACCGTGCGGGCCCTACGACTCCTGCGGTGGCCGCCCGTGCCCTGCTATCGTCGCGCCGTGCGGCGTGGTCTCGCTCGCATCGGAGGCAGCGTGGAACAGTCTGAGGCGTATCCCCCCATCACTGCGAGCGACGACGAACTAAGGGCGGCCCTCGAAGCCGCCCACGTGCCATCGCTCATGACCGCGCTGGTCCACCTCACGGGGGACATGAGCCACGTCCGCGGGGACATCCGCCCGATCGCCGCGCTGTTCCAGGACCCGCAGGGTGGTATCCCACCCGCCGACCAGGCCCGCGGCCGCGCGATCGCCCTCGATGTCCTGCGCGCGTACCGAGACGGCGGCAGCAAACTGCCACCGCGTCCCTCGGACGCCGAGATCGAAGAGATGACGGACTACCTCATCGGCGAAGGCGTGCCACGCAACTACAAGGACTTCCTGCACGCCGAACTGGGCATGGAAGGCCAGGATCCATACGCGCACCCCTCGTTCGAGGGCATTCCGATGGCGGCGCGGCAGGGCTTTCACGTCGTCATCATTGGTGCCGGCATGTCGGGACTGCTCGCCGCGATCCGCCTCGACCAGGAACACATTCCGTACACGATCATCGAGAAGAACGGCGAAGTCGGGGGCACATGGTGGCAGAACCAGTACCCCGGATGCCGGGTCGACAACCAGAACCACATCTACTCGTACTCATTCGAGACCTATGACTGGCCGTACTGGTACTCCAGCCAGCCGGTCCTGCTGGAGTACTTCAAGCACTGCGCCGAGAAATACGGCATCCGCTCGAAGATCCGCTTCAACACGGTCGTCGACTCCGCGCGCTTCGAGGAGGGCACCGCCCGCTGGTCGGTGACGGTGCGCACGGGAGACGGGGCGCCGGAGGTGATCGAGGCCGCCGCAGTCATCAGTGCGGTCGGACAGCTGAACCGTCCCCGGCTCCCCGCGATCGATGGTCGTGAGTCGTTCCGAGGCCCCGCGTTCCACTCCGGCGAGTGGCGCCACGATATCGACCTGACCGGGAAGCGTGTCGCGGTGATCGGCACGGGCGCCAGCGCGTTCCAGTTCGTGCCGCACATCGCGGAACAGGCGCGCGAGGTAGTGATCTTCCAGCGCACACCGCCGTGGATGGGCCCGCAGCCCGTGTACCGGCAGCCGATCCCCAACGGGAAGCACTGGCTGCTCACCCACGTGCCGTTCTACCGGAAGTGGTACCGGTTCTCGCTGTTCTGGCGGAGCAGCGAGGGCATGTTGAAGTCGGTCACCGTCGACCCGAACTGGACCGAGCCAGGGTCAGTGAGCGCGGCGAACCAGCGGATGCGACAGACGCTTACGGCCTACCTCACGCGGGAACTGGGCGACCGGCCGGACCTCCTTGAGCACGCCGTGCCGCAGTACCCGCCGGGCGGCAAGCGCATGGTGGTGGACGACGGAAACTACCTTCGCGCGCTCAAGCGTCCGAACGTGCGGGTCACGGTCGACCCGATCGCCTCGATCACTCCGACAGGCGTCCACACGCGCGGTGGGGCTGACGAGGCATTCGACGTGCTCATCTACGCGACTGGCTTCCAGGCGAGCGCGTTCCTGATGCCCATGGCGGTCTACGGCATCGGTGGCGTCGAACTCCACGACCATTGGGCAGGGACGGCCCGCGCGTACAAGGGGATCTCGATCCCCGGCTATCCGAACCTGTTCACCCTCTACGGCCCGAACACGAACATCGTGGTCAACGGCAGCACGATCTTCTTCGCCGAGTGCGAGATGCGATACGTGTTGGGGTGCATCCGGCTCCTGCTGGCGCGGGGGAACGCCTCGATGGATGTGCTTCCGCAGGCACACGACACGTACAACGAGTGGATCGACGCCGGGAACGCTTTGATGGCGTGGGGCACCTCCGGAGTAACGTCCTGGTACAAGAACCCGGACGGGCATGTGACGCAGAACTGGCCGTACACCCTGCTTGAGTTCTGGACGCAGACGCGTGCGCCCGACCCGCAGGACTACACGTTCATCGAGGCACGTGTCCCCGTCGCCTAGCGCCCCGCGAGCCATCGAGGCAAGTCGTGCCTGACCTCAGCCTGGCACAGGCGTTCGACACGCTGCGTCGAGGTTCCCGCGTGTACGTCCACGGCGGGGCGGCGACCCCGACGGCGCTGCTGCAGACCCTGACGGACTACGTGCGCCAGAGACCGGGCCTCGGAGAGATCGAGACGGTTTCGCTGCATCTGGAGGGGCCTGCGCCGCACGTCGCGCCCGACCTCGCCGGGCGGATTCGACACAACGCCCTCTTCATCGGTGCGAACGTCCGGAAGGCGGTGCAGGAAGGGCGCGCCGATTTCACGCCAGTGTTCCTCTCTGACATCCCGAGCCTCTTCCGGGACGGCCCGCTCACCCTCGACATGGCGCTCATCCAGGTGGCGCCGCCAGACGCTCATGGGAACTGCTCGCTAGGCGTCTCAGTCGATGTCGCACGAACGGCCGCGGAGTCGGCCCAATGCGTGGTCGCGCTCGTGAACTCTCGGATGCCGCGGACGCTCGGCGAGTCGTT
>SCVR01000335.1 GCA_004296805.1 Dehalococcoidia bacterium | reverse complement strand
GCGCGTGGGCGCGGCACCGCAGCGGGGTCGGGGACGGGTTTGCCCTGAGACATACCCGCGCCTAACGCGCGCCGGCGCGTAGAGATCCCGCCGGGCCGTGTGCAAGCGACCTCGTGGCACGCTCGGTAAGGACGCCGAAGATCAAGCCCATACTGACCCAGAGGACCAGTTGCATGCCGAGCGACGCGACACGGAACCGCCACAGCATGACTGCTGGAAACTCCGCGGGCACTTCATTGATGCCCGGCATCAGTACGAGCGCTGCGGTCACGATGAGCAGGAACACGACGCCCGCGATGATCGCTGCATTCCAGTTCGAGGCGCGCGCAGCGAGCCAGCGCTGCAAAATGACTGCCCCCGCCGTGGCGACGACGGAGATCAGGAGCATGCCGAAGTAGAGGACGGTGCGGCGCGCGATCGTGTCCGCCTCACCGGCCGATGGGGGGTTCGCGGGGTATTTCAGGAACGGCACCAGGTAGAGCGCCGTGAAGCCAGCCAGTGCGACGGTCAACGCGGTACCGCGTGTGCCCAACGTCCCGAGGCGCCGGTTGCCCAGGGCGAACGCGACTGCGAAGACGCCGCCGAATGCGATTCCGAGTACACCGACACCGGTTGCGAGCCCCACCGTGCTCTGCACGGTGCGGCGCACCACTTCGGGCTCCAGCGCGGTACCGGAGTCCGCGTGCAGCCGGTCCTCGAACGCGATCGCATTGTTGATCTGAGGCTCGCCTACGACGTACGCGAATCCGATCGCCAGCATCGCGGCCAAGAGGCCCGCGAGCATCCCGCGGACGAGTAGATCACGCATGACCATGAGAATTTGCCTTGCTGGATGAGTGGCCTACGAGTTAGTGGCAGGGGAAGCCCGCGAGATGGCGGGCTTCGTGCACGAACTCGTGTACGTACTGGTTGGAGAGCAGCGACAGCGCACCCTGCTCAACACCTGCGAAGTAGACCAGAATCACAGCGAGGACGCCGACAAGAGCGGCCCACGGCAAGATGTCACGGATCGGAATGGACGAAGATTCGGGAAATGAAACGGCGATGGCGTGTGCCACGTCTGCCTCCTCTGGGATGACGCGTCCCAACCTGACTGGACCGTGATCCGAGGGTCTGACTCGCTGCGCTCGATGCGCAGTCACAGTGGCGCGACCGTGCCGGACTCTCACCGGCTTCCTCGAGGGATCACCAACTGCGGAAGTCTAGGCGTTCGCAGCGGACGGCGTCAACGCAGGCGCGCTCGCCCGCTCTCGCATCAAGCGCTCGCGTCGTACTAGAACTCGATCCCCGGCTGGGCGCGAATGCCCTGCTCGCGGAATGGATGCTTGATCAGGCGCATCTCGGTGACGAGGTCGGCCAGATTAATGAGCGCGTCGGGCGCGTACCGGCCCGTGATCACGACATGCAGCATCTCCGGCTTCCGCTCGCGGAACCAGGCACAGACGGCATCGACCTCCAGCCACCCGTAGTGGAGCGGATAGGTAAATTCGTCGAGGACCAGCACGTCGAACTCGCCGCCTGTGATGAGCTCCTGCGCACGCGTCCAACCCACTCGCGCGAGCTCCGCGGAGTGGTCGATATCCTTGCTACGCCACGTCCAGCCGTCGCCGGCGCCCTCGACCTGGATCCCGAGACTGCGTGCCGCGCGGATCTCGCCAAAGTTCGCGGTGCCGGGCTTGATGAACTGAAGGACGGCAACCCTCATCCCCCGTCCGCGCGCACGGATCGCGAGTCCGAAGGCCGCGGTCGTTTTCCCCTTCCCCGTACCCGTGTTCACGACGATCAGGCCCTTGCGCCGGTTCTCTTCGCGGAGTTGGCGACGGTACGCTTCGGACTCAGCAGAAGACCTCTCAGCCTCGGAATCGATGTTGGTGGCCATGCCCTCACCTTCCACGCGGCGTTCGCACACCACGCGGTGCAGGTTACTGCGGCAGGTAGAGTCTCCCGCCCAGCACTCGAAACTCATCGGCTTTCTCGGTGAGGCCAGCCTCCAGGACCTGATCCTCCCCGATGCCATGGGCGCGCGCGTACTCGCGGACATCCTGGGTGATCCGCATGCTGCAGAACTTCGGCCCGCACATCGAGCAGAAGTGCGCCGTCTTGGCCGGCTCGGCCGGGAGCGTCTCGTCGTGATACGACGATGCGGTGTCCGGGTC
>SCVR01000334.1 GCA_004296805.1 Dehalococcoidia bacterium | reverse complement strand
CGAGGCCCTTCTCGGCCATGAAGAGTGGCTTCTCGTCGTCGTGGAAGCCCCACTTGTACTCGCCAACCGTGCTGCGTGCGTCGGTAGTGGTCATCGGGCAGCGCCTTCCGCGACGGCCGTTGCCGACGAGGTGATACCGAGTTCCTTGAGGATGGGGTCGTACCCCTCGTGCTCGATCCGCTTCGCGAGGTCGAACCCGCCGGACTTCACGATCTTGCCTTCGAACAGGATGTGCACGAAGTCAGGCTCGATGTAGTTCAGGATGCGCTCGTAGTGGGTGATGATCAGGATGCCCATGTCCGAGGTCCGGAGCGCGTTCACGCCCTCGGACACCGTCCGGAGCGCGTCCACGTCGAGGCCGGAGTCGGTCTCATCCAGGATGGCGAGGTCTGGCTTGAGCAGGCCCATCTGGAGGATCTCGGCGCGCTTCTTTTCGCCGCCGGAGAAACCGTCGTTCACATAGCGGCGGGCCATGTCCTCAGACATCTTCAACTTGCTGAGGGTGGCGCGCAGTTCGGTCAGGAACTCACGGGCCGGGACTTCGGCACCACGACGCGCCTTCAGCGACTCGCGCATGAGGTTGACCATGGTGACGCCGGGGATGGGCGTCGGGTACTGGAAGGAGAGGAAGATCCCCATCCGCGCACGGGCGTCCGCCGTTGCAGCCGTCACGTCCTGGCCGCGGAAGAGGATGGAGCCGGAGTCGACGACATAGGTCGGGCTGCCGGCGATCGTCGAGGCGAGCGTGCTCTTGCCAGAGCCGTTGGGCCCCATGAGCGCGTGGATCTCTCCCGGCCGGATGGTGAGGTTGATCCCCTTCACGATCTGGATGTCAGGCTTGTCGGCGATGCTGACCTTCAGGTCGCGCACGTCGAGGATCGGCTCAGTCATCGTTGCTCCAGTCATCGAGCGCCCCCGAGCGGGACGCCTGTCTTCTGTTGGCCCACGACCGGCAGCAGGCCACCTGCTGGGATGCCGTGGTCATCGTCCTTGCGTACGAGGTACTCGCACTCATGGCCGCCGGAGGCGACCGTCGTGACCTGCTCGACCGGTACGCCGAGCAACAGCTCGATCGCGCGCCGATCCGCGGAGCAGCAGGCGTGGGTCTCCGCGGCGGTGCTACGGAACGGGCAGCCGCTGTTGCGCAGGCGGAAGAACTCGCCCGCGTCCTCGACCTCTTGCAGGATGCCCTCGCCGGACAGCGCCCGCAGCGTCTGCGTCACGCGCTCCGGGAGCGTGCGGCCGTTCACCTGAGCACGGTGCTCGTCTGCGACGGCCTCCGCGACCTGGTCGAACAGCCGGTCGACCAGGTCCGATCCACTGCGGCCCTCGATCTCGGTCACGGGCAGGGACTGGAGCGCGGGCGAGAGACGCGCGAGCAGCCGCTGGTAGTGCTCGGCGGAGGTGCGCTCCTCGGCCTGTGCGCTCAGCGAGTAGCGGGCAAGCGGGCGGCCTCGAGGCTGGCGCTCCAGCCGGGACACCAGCATCCCCTCCGCGACGAGCAGGTCGAGGTGACGTCGGACAGAACCGGTGGAGACACCGACCTCGGCCGCCAGTTCAGCCACGGAGCACTCGCCCCGTTCTGACAGCAACCGGACGAGTTCGTCTCGGGTTCGTTCCACGTGAGTGCCCCCGCGCGCTTTGGCTCTGGACGTGGGAGGCAGGAGCCTCGCCGCATCAAATCCGCGTGGATTCACCGTACGCGCGGGTTCGGGGATATGTCAACGTTTTTGCAGTTTTATTCGATGTAAATGCGTCACGTCAGACTAGTCAGGCGGAAGGGGCGTTTCACGCCTGGGTTTGTCCGCCCCGGACGGCCCTCGTACGATGCCCGCCGGTTCGAGTGTGACGCCCTCCAGGCGTCCTCAGGGAGGTGCGCGGTGGCAGACAACGTCCAGGGTCTGGAAGTCGGCTCGAAGGCGATCTTCTCCAAGGCGGTCACCGCCGCGGACATCCTCAAGTTCGCGGAGGTCAGCGGCGACACGAACGCCCTGCATTCGGACCCCGCGTACGCCGCCCGGACGCGCTTCAAGCAGCCGATCGCGCACGGCATGTTCGGCGCCGGGATCATCTCGGCTGCCCTCGGGACCAGGCTCGCGCCGACGTCGGTGGTGATCTACCTGGGCCAGAACCTGCAGTTCCGCGCACCCGTGATGGCGGGCGACACGCTCACCGCCACCTGCACCGTCACGAAGGTGGACACGGAGCGCTCCCGCGTCTCTCTCGATACAGTAGTGACCAAGCAGGATGGCACCGAGGTCATCCGCGGCGACGCGACCGTGATGGTGGAAGCGCTCGGCTAGCGCCCACCGGATCGGACGAAGGATCCCATGATGATGAAGCCCGCCTCGGGAGAACCCTCCTCGCTGCCCGCCGCGGCCGAGCGCTGGGAAC
>SCVR01000333.1 GCA_004296805.1 Dehalococcoidia bacterium | reverse complement strand
CCGCGTTCGCACGTGCCATCGCGACGCGGGCCGCGTCGCGGTCGATGGCGATCACCGTTGCGACCTCGGCAAGGGCGAGCGCATCGCCACCTGCGCCACAGCCGAGGTCGGCAACGATGCGTGCGCCCTCAAACCGCCGTGCGGTCCATCGGGCAACCGGTGCCGCGGTGGCCTGCTCCGCCGCCTCGCGGTCGAAGAAGAGCCGATCGGCGTCCTCGAACTTCCTGCTCGCCGAAATCCGCCCGCCGACCAACGCGAGCGCGGCGCGGGACTGGGATGCGGTGCATGTACTCCGGAGCCGGTCGGCGATGGTGTGTGCCGGTACGCCGGCGTCGAGGTCCACGCGGGCCTGCTGCACGGCGCGCGCACCTTCCGGCGTCAGGAGCCAGTCGATGTCCTCGGCTTGCACGAGATCGAGACTAGCGGGGGGCGCGGAGGGCGTACGCCTCGGGGTCGCGCCACCACGGCCGGCTGCGCCAGCGCTCGCCGACGACTTCGCGGACCTCCGCCAACGCTTGCTCGCGGCTCGCGACCACCCGTCGGGCCGCGGCGGCGTCGCCAGAGACGGCGGCGGCGAGGTCGTCCAGCCAGACACCCAGGCGCTTCCCGATCCGAGTCTCGCGGGCGGCGCGGACGAGCAGTTCTGCGGGTGGGTACGCGCCTTCTTCAAGCGCCACGGCCAACCGGGTCACAGCAGCCGTGACCTCGCCAGCCACCGGGAGCGCATTACGGGGGTGGGCCTCGATGGCGTCCAGTGAGGCGGCAGCGGCGTGAAGGTCGAGCCAGAGCGCCCGCACGACGCGCTCAAGGGCATCCTCAGGCAGCATGTTGGCGCGCACGTTGAACTCGTCCAGCCGGTGCAGGCGATCCACGATCGCCTCGGCGTGCCGGACTCGCCAGCGGGTCTCCACGGACGCCCTCGATGTCCCCTGCAGGAGGCGATGGAGCGAGGCGTCACTCATCGCGACCAGCATGCCCGGGGTGCCGGGTCGTTGCTCGATGATGACTTCCTCACGCGTCAGTGCGGCGTACTCGTTCGGGAGAGAACGGGCCGCCGGCACGTCGATCAACAGCCACAGCGTGATCGTGCGTGCGTCATCGTCATACCCGGCAGCCGGGGTGATCGTGAGCAGCGTGACACGGTCGGGGACGTCCGCCCACTGGGGCGCGTCGAGGAGGGCGCGGCCCCACTCGCGCGCCTGCTCGCGCAGCGCGGATGTGGGGCCGGTCGTCATTAGTCGACGATCTGCTTGATGGCGGTCAGGGCCGCCTTGACCTCTTCGGAGCTCTTGTACATCACGCCCTCGCGCAGCGCGTCGAAGCCGTCGATGACGTCGTCCGAAATGTCGTTGGCGTAGCAGATGTCCAGGAAGTCGGACCGGGTCGGCGTGGCCTGAGGGGCAACGCGGAAGATGTGGTCGACCACCTCGGCGTAGGCATCCCACTTCGCAGCCATGGCGTGCTCCCATCAGTCAGCGGTCAGTTCGAAGTCGCGCGATGGCGCGGGGCCAACCGTACCAGCGCCGCCGGTTGCGGGCTACCCAACCCCTCGAGGCTGGTCGGGCGTGCTAGCCGGAATGGTCTACGACGGTCTGCCGGGTGTGTGTGACGCGCTCAACCTCGACACCCTCGTGACCCTCAAGGCCATCGCGGACGCGTTCAAGCAGGGCGGCCGCCCCGCCGTAGGCCACGAACCACTCCAGCGCCTGCACCACGGCGAACACCGGCGCGCGGCCGTCCCGTCGATGCCGGAGGTAGCCCCATGCCAGCCCGGCCCCCGCCGCCGCCAGAGCGAATCGAATGGGCTGCTTCATCGGTCAGTCGCCCAACAGCGTGTCGTAGCCGAGCGCCCGGATCTCCTCGATGTACTCGGAGCGCCAACCGGGGCTGGGGATGCGACGGTTCCGGTCGCGGAACTCGCGGTGGTACCGGAGGTACTCCTCCTCCAGCCGCTGCCGCCACTGGGTCTCTTCCTTGAACACGTCCGGGTCGACCTCTTCGAGGTTCGAGTCGAGCTCGTCGGCCGTGAGTTCGTAGTCGTCCCGCCAGTACTCCGCGAGGTAGTCCAAGGACTCTTCGAGGTCGCGGCGGCAGTCGAGCATGTACGTCTCGAGAGCCTGGACGGCGTCCATCGGCTGCCCGGGCAGGCCCTCCGTGCGCGCGCACCCCTCGCAGAGCGTGATCAGCTTCCGGGCGTCGCACTCCTCACCACGCGGGCAGTTCCGGTGGCGCGGCGCAAAGCCGTTCAGGCTCGGCTTACGGGAGTAGCCGACGATCAGGGATTCCTGCGGCTTTGTGCACCGAGGGCACGTCAGCACGTCATGCAGGATCTTGTTGATCGTGTCTTCCCAGTCGATCTGCATGCGGCAAGCCTCCCCGGGAATCTCGAATCGATCGTAGCCGGGGGCGGGGGGGTGTCAACGCGTGGACTCCGCCCGCGCTGCGTTCCGCCGCCGTTTGTCAGGTGCTCAGGCGAGGTCGCGTGCGTATCCGCCGGATTGGCCCGGCATCTCCTCCACCTCGACCGCGAGGCGAGTGATGTTCATGTGACCTTCGGCCTTCAGACGCTCCGCCACGCGCTCTGCGATGTATTCGGCGAGCAGTTCCGCCGTCGTGTTCTCAATGGGGAGTGCTCGGACATCGGCGGCTGGGAACCGGTAGGAGCGCCCCTGGAACCCCACCGCCCAGGCGTCGCCATCGAGGACGACCTCGAGCAGCGGCGAGCGTTCCTGCAGGAGGAAGTGGTGATCGAGGAAGTCGCAGACCTCCCGGACGTACGTCTTGAGCGCGCCGAAGTCGATCACCCAGCGGTCCGAGGTCAGAGCCCCATCGACGCGGCACCGGACGAGGTAGTTGTGCCCGTGGAGCGGTTCAAGTTCGTCGCCCAGCGTCGCCATATGCGCCGCCGCGAACTTGAGGCGAAGCCGCTCGACGCTGACGTGTCGTTCGACGTTCATCGATCCCTCCGAGGACGCGAAGGGCGGCCCATGGCCGCCCTCCGTGCGCCGGCGTCGCCGCCAGAGGCTTAGATCACCATCTCGCGGAGCAGCGCGTCCACAGACTTCTGCTCGACCTTCGTCCGGATCTTGGCGTCCAGCAGGCGCTGGTCAGCAGCGACGCTCTCGCCCTCACGACGGTAGACGAGGCCAATCGGGATGCGCGGGCCCTGCACCAGGTCCATCGCGGCATGCAGGTTGGTCACGTCGTGCGTGTCCGGGATCGGGAACGCGAGGGGCTCGATACCCTTCTTCTCGTCCCCCTTGAGGATCGCGTACGTGTCGTTGTACGTGGTGCATGGCGACTGCACGTGGACGACCGAGAAGCCCGGGTAGTCCATCGCGGCCTTGATCGCCTCGCCGAGTGGCTTCACGCGCGAGGACAGTTCGGAGACGACGTAGCCGACGCCCAGGCCCAGGTAGGCCATCAGGGGGTTCAACTTGTCGTCCAGCTTGCCGTATCGCGTGGTGCTCGTGACCACGTCGACGTTGGTCGTCGGGGATGCCTGGCCCTTGGTCAGGCCGTAGATGCCGTTGTCCATCACGATGGTGGTGATGTTGAGGTTGCGCCGGGCCTGCGGCCCGATGTGCTCCGCGCCGATCGACAGCATGTCGCCGTCGCCACCGACCGTGAGCACGTTGAGATCCGGGCGCGGGCCCTTCACGCCATAGGCGATGGGGAGCGCCCGGCCGTGGATGCCGTGCAGCGCGAAGGGCTGCGGCCCCTCCTGCAGGTGGACGAGGTTCCCCGAGCAACCGATGCCCGCCACGATGACGGTCTTCTCGATCGACTCCTGGTTCTCGACGGCACGCCTGGCGAGCGCCTGCTCGATGGCGACCTTCACACCGAAGTCACCACAACCTGGGCACCACTTGAAGTCGTACAGCGCGTTCCGCTTGCTCATCGTCGATCCCTGACTTCCTGCGTCCGTCCCGAGGCGGGGCGGAGGCTCGACTCCCCGCGGACTATTTGAAGGCGGCCATGCGCTCGCGGATGGCGGACTTCAGGTCTGCCTCCTTGAACGGCAGACCCGTGTACTGCGTAATCGCCTGGGCGTTCACCCCCATCGAGCGGAGGCGGGCGGCCAACTGCCCGAGGTAGTTCAACTCCGGCACCAGCACGAGCCGCTTCGCCTGCAGTGCCTCGAGGAGCGCCGGCGGCAGAGGGTTGAGGAACATCGTGTAGTACCAGCCGAGGTCCACGCCTTCATCGATCAGTTCTCGCCAGGCCGCCAGCGCGGATCCCTTTGACCCACCCCACGGCAACAGCGCGATCGAAGCACTGGTGCGCTCCGCCTCGAAGGTGCCGTCCTCCAGCACCTTCAGCTTGGCGAAGCGGCGGTCGGTCATCTGGACGTGGATGTTCGGAAGGTGGGTCGTGTCACCTTCCTCGTCGTGCTCAGAGCCGTTGGCCACGTAGGCCCCCGGGCCGCCCGGGACAGGGAACGGGGTGACGCTATCGCCGGCGTAGCGGCGGTTGCCCACCTTGCCGTCTGAGACGACGCGGTTCTCCTGCTTCATCTTGGAGGCGTCCGGGATCGCGATGTCCTGCGCCCGCTCCGCGATCGATGCCTCCGAGAGAAGGATGACCGGGCCCTGATAACGCTCGGCCCAGTTCATGGCATGCCCGGCGGCCCAGAAAGCCTCCTCCGGGTTACCAGGAGCGATCACCGGCACACTCATGTCCCCGTGGCCGGGGTTGATCGCGGCGTAGAGGTCGGACTGCTCGGTCTTCGTGGGCAGGCCGGTGGCCGGGCCACCGCGCTGCACGTCACAGACAACCAGCGGGATCTCCGCCATCCAGGCGAGGCCCAAGCCTTCGCCCATCAGGCTGAGGCCAGGACCGGCCGTCGAGGTCATGACCTTGCGGCCGGCGAACCCAGCGCCGACCAGCGAGGCGATCGATTCGATCTCCGAGGACGCCTGGCCGACGAACTTGTCCTTGCCGACGAGGTTCTGCTCCATGAACGTGAGCATGGTCGTGGCCGGCGAGATCGGGTAGCCGATGAATGTGTCGAGGCCTGCCGCCATCGCGCCGAGGCAGGCCGCCTCGAAGCCACGGATCATGACTCGTGGCTCAGCATGCACCGGCGGCGGGTCCAGCGGGGTCACGGAGAGGCCGGACTTCTTGCCCTCCTCCGCGCCCATCCGCAGCGCTGCGATGTTGCCGTCGATGATCTGCTTGTCGCTCGCCCGACCGCGCGTCCACCGCTTCACGATGAACGCCTCGATGGCGTTGAGGTCGATCCCTGCCATCTGCGCGACCGCCCCAATGAGGATGATCGTGGACGCGAGTGGGTTGCCTGCCTCACGCGCCATCTTGTCGGCAGCGATGCCGTACGCGCGGCTGTTGCCAGTGACTTCGAACTCTTCCGAGTTGTAGACGACGATGCCGCCTTCGCGAAGGTCGGGGAGGTTGGTGTCGTAGGCGTACTGGTTCTGCGCAACAAGGACATCGAGCCAGTCGCCCGGAGTGAGGATCGGCTCGCTCGATACGCGCGCCTGCCCCCATGCGGGGCCACCCTTGATCTGCGACGGGAACGTCGAGAATGTCAGGACGTGATAGCCACCCGTGGCTGCTGCAGAGGCCATCAGGTCGGCACCGCCGACGACGCCCTGTCCGCCTTCACCCGCGAACCGGACGACAAGGTTCTTGCTGCTCATGTAGTGATCCGACTTCCCTGCACTGTCGCGCGACCCAACCCTCGGTCGCTCACGTCAGGCCCGCATCCGCGGGTGGCTCCATCCGGTACGACGACAGCGCCCGGGTGGCGCTGCGTGTATCGCAATCATTATTGGACTGAGCCGCACCTAGGCTCAATGACGCGCGAGCGTGCCATCGAGGGAAGGGCGAATCAGGGCTTTCGGGGGGTCATGGTACCAGCGGCGGGCATACCACGCACGCGGATCAGCGGTTGTGACTTGCCGTTGATGTGGCGTCCCGCGCGCCAGATCCCCGCCGAGGCATCTCCTACAATGGGTGCCGCCCGGATGACCTGACGCCGACGGGTGATCCCGCACCTGGCGCGATGGGGAGGCCTCGTGATCAAGGCGTTTGTACTCGTTGTCACACAGCCCGAGGCCACCCGGAAAGTCGCGCAGCAGATCCGCGCGCTCCCCCACGTCCTGGAGGTCCACGAGGTGATGGGGCCGTACGACCTCGTCGCCATCATCGAGACCGAAACGCTCCAGCAAGTCCCCGGGATCCTCGCCGACCGCATCCGCACGCTCGACGGCATTCAGTCGACCACCTCGTTGGTGGCCTTCCCCCAGTAGTCCAGTAGGGATCGCCCGCTGGCCCGGAACGGTCGAGGGCTAGCCGCCGCCGGACGCGCCAGCGGGCTCGGCAGCCGCCATGGTCGACATCCGCCGCAGCGCAGGCGAAACCAGCAGCACGATCAGGGCGAATGCCGTCACGGACAGCGCCCCCGTGGCCACCGCGGCAGGCGCACCGATCCAGTGTGCGAGCGCGCCCGCCGGAAGACCGCCCAACTGCGCCATGAAGTACGTCATCGACCAGACACCCATAACCCGACCGCGAAGCTCGTCCGGCACGCGCAACTGCAGCGTGGTCATGCCCAGGTTGAGGTACATCGACGACACGAAACCGCCGGCAAAGAGCAGGATCAACGTCAGCGGGAAGATCCGCGAGTAGGCGAACGCCGCGATACAGATGCCGAACAGCGCCGCAGCCACCGACATGGTCAGCCCGGCACGTCCACCCGTCCCCACGCGGATGATCGCGAAAGTTCCGAGGAATCCACCGATGCCGGCGGCGGCCTCCATCCAGCCGAAGCCCTGCGGTCCAACGTTCAGGATGTCGTCCGCGAAGATCGGCAGCAGGTTCTGGTAAGACCCGCCAAACACCGACGTGAAAAACGAGAGTCCGATGGTGGCGAGGAAGATCGGCTCCCGCACGATGTGCCGGATCCCCTCCAACATGCCGCCGTCCGGGCCGGGCCGTCGAGGTGCGACCGGTTTCAGGACGACCATCTGGAGGAGCACCGTGGAGAGCGCGAACCCGGCGGCGGTCACGAAGAACGCCTGCCCGATACCGATGACAGCAATCAAGAGGCCGGCCAACGCGGGGCCCACAACCCGCATCGTGTTCCACACCGTAGAGACGAGGGCAACAGCGCTCGCCATCGACCGCATCTCGATGAGCCGGGGGAGGATCGCGCTGTAGGCGGGGTTCGCGAGCGCCGCGAGCGCACCGGTGAAGATGCCCCAGACGATCACCATCCAGATGTTCACCGAACCGGTGATGACCGCGAGGGCGAGCGCAAATGACGACACTGCGGTGAGACTTTGCGACCAGAACAGGATCTTCCGGTGGTCGTAGCGGTCAGCCAGAATCCCGGACGGCACGCTGAGCACGATGGTGGGGACGGCCGAAGCCACAGAGACGATGCCGATCCAGATTGGGTCCATGTCCAGGCCGTCCTTGGACGCCACCAGCCAACCCGTCCCGATGAAGCGGAATTGCAGGCCGAAGACGCGGGAGAACATCGCGACCCAGTAGAGCCGGAAGGGCCCGGAGGACAAGGCGCCCCAGCGCGACCCACCTGCCGCAGGCGCGCTACCGGGCTTGCCGCCTCCCCATGCCATCGCTGCGTCCTCGCTGCTCGACTACGCCGAGGCGTGCGCGGCGAAGAACGCAGAGGCGATGGTGATCCACTCGCTCTCCATGTCGTGGTAGGTCGAGTGTCCAGCCTTCTCCAGTGTCACTGAGCGGGCCGTGGGGATGGCCATGTCCATGTCCTGGAGCGCCTGTGCGGACAGGACCTGCGAACGGCCGCCCCGGATGAAGAAGATCGGGCGCGTGATCGTGCGCGCGACATCCCAAAGGTCGGCTGGCTGCCACTTCAGTTGAGCGTTCGGGTCGAACTTGGGCGAGAACCCGCCTGACACTTCCTTCAGCGCCTCGCGCTCCATGAGTTCGTGCGCCCACTGAGGCGTGAGTGGTGCCGTGGGGCGACGTGTCTCCGTCCACGCGGCCCGCGTGGGAAAGACTCGCTGTTTGCCCCCGGGGTACAGCTGCTCGGCGTCGCCGGGCGTGAGGTTCAACGCGGGTGGAATGTCGTTCGCGAGCGCACAGATGATCCGCTCCGGGTGCTTCGCCGTGTACGCGATCGTGTGGTGCCCGCCCATCGACTGCCCGACCAGGATGAACCGTCCGAACCCCATCTGGTCCACGAACGCCTCGAGGTCGGCGATGTAGTCCTCCGTGCGGTAGCGGTCGGCCGGGGCGTGCTGCGACTCGCCATGCCCGCGCTGCTCCATCAGGTAGACGTGGTAGTCCCGGGCGAAGTGCTCGGCAACGCGCCGCCACGAGCCCCACACGCTGGTCAGGCCGTGCAGGAACAGCATCACCGGGGCCCCCTCGCGAGGGGAGGGGTATTCGACATAATGCAGCCGCATTCCGTTCGCGGTCGCAGTGTGGTGGGCCGGCTCAACGGCAGTGGTCATCGGTTCCCCTCATCTCCACGTGACGCCTCGGTTCCCCGCGAGGCGCGGACACCATACCGCCCGACCTCGCGCAGCGTCGCCCGACGGTGGCATGCTGCAGGCCACACCGACAGCGAGGGAAGCAGGGGAGGGCACCGTGGCGGTCACACTCGAGGCAGGGGACCGGGCACCAGCCTTCACGCTGAAGGACCAGGATGGGAAGACCCACCGCCTGGCCGACTATCGAGGCAAGACGGTCGTCCTGTACTTCTACCCGAAGGACGAAACTCCCGGCTGCATCAAAGAGGCCTGCTCCTTCCGCGACTTCCACGCCGAGATCCTCGCGACCGGGGCCGTGGTCCTCGGCGTCTCGACCGACGATGCAACGTCCCACCAGAAGTTCGCCGCCCACTACGGGCTGCCGTTTCCGCTCCTCGTCGACGCCGGGGCCAAGGTCTCGACGGTGTACGGCTCCTGGGGCGACAAGGTGCTCTATGGCAAGCACAGCATCGGGATGACCCGGTCGACGTTCGTGATCGGGCCGGATGGACGCCTCACCAAGGTCTGGAAGCGCGCAACCGCTGAGGGCCACGGGGAGCAGGTGCTCAAGGTGCTTCAGGATCACGCGCAGTAGCCTTCCAAACGCGTCAGTTAGGCAGATGCCGATGCTTAGTCCGGAAGGGCCTCCACGACGTAAGATCGGAAGAGC
>SCVR01000332.1 GCA_004296805.1 Dehalococcoidia bacterium | reverse complement strand
CGCCGGTCTCTCTCCTGTCGTGGGGTGTTGCCCCCGCCGGGATGGCGCCCGCCATCCCCGTCATAGAGAGAGACCGGCGCGGGGGCGCAATCCTTACAGCCGCAGACGAACTTCCTTGGAAAAATCTTTCAGGCGGACGTCACAGCAGGCTCATCCGATGCGTTATGGTGTCGGCGAGCAGTCCTCGGCGATTGCTCCCACGCTTGGCGGCGGCGGGGCCAACGGGTCGTTTAGACGCCTAGTGGATCCAACATGGTTCTCGCGCAGCCGCTCCCCGGCGCGGGCCCCGACTCCGAGCGCCTCCAGCGTGCGCGTCTCGGCGACTCCAGCGCGCTTCAGGAATTGATCACCAGTCATCGCAGCCTCGTTGAACACGAGGCACGCCGGTTTGTCTCCGATCACGACGACATCGAAGACATCGCCCAGGAGACCTGGATCCGGGCTGCTCAGGCGCTGGGCTCACTGCGAGATGAGTCCCGCTTCCGGCCGTGGCTTCGCACTATCACCCGGAATGCCTGCCTCACCTTCCTATCCCGACACCAACAGTCGGACTCCCTGGACGACGACGACGCTCCTGACCCTGCTGACCGTGCGACGGATGGGCCGGAAGCATCCGCCGAGCAGCGCGACGAGCGGCGGCGGGTCTGGGAGGCCCTGGGGGCGCTGACCGAACTGGACCGGCGGGCCCTCTACCTCCGCGAGGTCGAGTCGCTCCCCTTCGACGAGGTCGCACGCCGTCTCGGCGTCCGCAAGAACGCCGCCGAGGTGCGCGTCCATCGGGCACGTGCACGCTTCCGCCAACTGTACGAGGCGACCGACGCGACATCGCCCGCATGCGGCATGGCAGGCATTCGGCTCGCGCTGCATCTCGAGGGCGAGTTGCACGGCGAGACTGCGGTGGCAGTCGAGACCCACCTCTCGTCATGCACAGCCTGCACACTCAGGATGCGGAAGATGGCGGACGGCCGATCGCTGTACCGCCGGATGGGTATGTTCTCGCTGCCCGGCCTCACGGGGCTGCTTGAACGGTTCCAGCGGTTCGCCGACTCGGCGATCCGTTGGTTCCCTGTCGACGCAGCGCCCGTGATCGCGAGCAGCGGGAGTGCGCCTGCAACGGCAGTCTCCGGCATGACGACCGCAGTCGTCGCCGCGGTCGTCCTGACCATGCCCTCAATGCTCGACGTCGGTCAGACCGTTGTCGCGCACGTACCTCTGCCCAGTCCCGTCACGACGATGCTCAGCGGTGGGCCACCCGACGCTGCTCCCGTGCTCACCACCGCTTCGCACAGTGCATCGGGTTCGCTGATTCCCTCGCCCGCCGCAGCGAAGCCCGCGACGGTCCCGGTCGCGGGGTCCGGGCCCCGCCCGGTGACTCCTCCAACAATCGATGCCAGTCCAGACATCGATTTCGGCCCACCCGGCGGGCCAGAGGCACCGGTGCCAGCGCCTGGCGGGGCACCTGCAGCAGTTGCCGTCCCGCCAATCCAGGTCCTGGCGGCCGCATCGGTAGCCAACAGTGCCCCCCTGATGATTGCGGCGAGTGCGACCTCAGGTGCCCCCGTTGTGAGCACGGAGGGCGGGAGCGCGACGAAAGACACGGCCAGCAAGCCGCGAGGCGATGGCGGCGGCAAGGACAACGACAAAGACAGTCGCGTCCGTGATGAACGCAGTCGAGACGAGCGTGATGATCGCGGCAGGGACAGCCGCAGCAAGGACGATGACCGCGGGGCGCTTAAAGCCAACGCATGGGCAAGGGGCGACGACTCGAGCGGCGGCAAGGGCGCGAGCAACCAGAAGTCGGACGACGCCCCCAAGAACATCTCCTCCTCTCCCAAGGTCGATGACGGTGGTAATCGCGGGAGTGCATCGGCACCTCGCGGCGAGAACGACAGCAAGCCCAGCGCGCCAGCGCCTCGAGGCGATGACGGCGGCAACCGCGGGAATGCTCCTGCACCACGTGGCGATGACGGCGGTGGTCGCGGAGGAGACAACGGCCCAAAGGGGAACGACGGCGGTGAGCGAGGCCACGACGGCGGGCACGGGAACGAGGGTGGTGGCAAGGGTGGCGGGAACGGCAAGCACTAGGCGGTGAGCGGTCGCCACCGAGCCACGGGGTGCGATATGCTCCCGACGACGCGGGGGTAGCTCAGTGGCAGAGCACCTGCTTCCCAAGCAGGGTGTCGCGAGTTCGAATCTCGTCCTCCGCTCCAGCATCGGATGAATGAAGAAGCCTC
>SCVR01000331.1 GCA_004296805.1 Dehalococcoidia bacterium | reverse complement strand
GTGCAGACGATGACGGTCTTCGCGTCGGGATGGTCCTTCATCTGGTTGGGCGTCATCAGCATGTTGCCCGGCACCCGAAGGTAGCCGAGGTCGCGCGCCATGTTCACGTTGTTCATCATCGAGCGCCCGGTCACGAAGACCCGGCGGCCGTGCTTCTCGGCCGCATCCACCACCATCTGGACGCGGGAGATCAGCGAGGCGAACGTCGTGACGATCACGCGTCCCTCAGCGTCTCCGATGATGCGGTCGAGCGTCTCCGCCACGACCTGCTCGGACGGGGTATAACCCTCGATCTCCGCGTATGTGGAGTCTGCGCACAGCAGGAGCGCGCCCTCCTCGCCGACTGCGGCGAGCCGACCGAGGTCGGTGTGCTGTCCGCCGACGGGCGTGTGGTCGATCTTGAAGTCCCCGGTGTGCACCACCGTGCCCACCGGAGTCTCGATGATGAGGCCGGCGGAGTCCGGAATGGAGTGCGACACCGAGAAGAACTCGACCGTGAACGGCCCCACCTCGATCGCATCACCGGGCTCGACGACGGTGACCTCCGCGTCGATCCGATGTTCCTTCAGCTTCACCTGGACGAGGCCGCGCGTCAGCTTCAGGCAGAAGACGGGGACGGTGACGTCTCGCAGCAGGAACGGGACCGCGCCGATGTGGTCTTCGTGGCCATGGGTCAGGAAGACGGCGCGTAGGCGCTCCTTGTGGTCGAGGATGTACTGCCAGTCCGGGATGATCAGGTCGACGCCCGGGTGCTCGGTGTCCGGGAACATCAAGCCCACGTCGACAGCGATCATCGTGTCGCCGTACTCGTAGACCATCATGTTGCGGCCGATTTCGCCCAGCCCCCCGAGGGGGATCACGCGCAGCGGCAGCGTGCCCTTGGACGTCATGACGAGACTCCAGAGAGCAGGCCAGGGATCTGCGCGAAGTCCTGCTTCATCACCGCGCGCAGCGAGCCGTCGCGCAGTGCCGCAGCCGGGTGGTACATCGGCACAACCCACCGCCCATCGCGTTGCACGGCGCGGCCGTGGATCTGACTGATGCGCTCCCCGGGGAACCACTTCGCCATCGAGAACCGGCCCAACGTCGCGATCACGCGCGGTTCAACGATGGCTATCTGCCTCTCAAGGAAGTCCGCGCAGGCGGAGATCTCGTCGGGGTTGGGATCGCGGTTTGCGGGCGGGCGGCACTTCACCACATTTGTGACATAAACATCAATGCGTGCACGACCGATCGATGCCAGCAGTTCATCGAGGAACTGACCGGACCGGCCCACGAAGGGCAGCCCCAACTCGTCCTCGCGCTGGCCGGGTGCCTCACCGATGAACATGAGGTCGCAGGTGGCAGGGCCCGAGCCGGGAACCGTCCGCGAGCGAGTCTTCGCGAGGACACATGACGGGCAGTCCGCCACCTCGTCGTAGAGGCCACCACAGGCGTCAGGCACCTCGTAGAGAGGCAGCAGGGCTGCCGGCGGGCGGATGCCGTCAGGCACCGACACCGAGGCCACCTTCGAGGACGGGCGAGACTGCGCCACCATGCTCATTCCTGAAGGGTAACAAAGCGGGCGGACGGGGGCAATGCATTGGTTTGCGTGAGTATGCAGTTTCGCAGTTGGCGCTACTCACGCCGGACAATCCACGCGAGCGCGATCCCGACGAAGTACAGGATCACGATCGGGCCGCCAACGAGCGATTGGGTGATGGGGTCGATCGTCGGCGTCACGACGGCCGCGAGCAGGAACGCGATGACCACCGCGAACCGCCACCACTTCAGCAACTTCCGGGCGGTGACAACTCGCGCCTTCGCCAGGCCCATGACCAGCAGGGGTGTCTCGAACACGAGTCCCATCACCAGCAGCATCCGTGTGACGAACCCGATGTAGTTGCCGATCCGCCAGTCCGCCTTCGCGACATCTCCACCGAACGAGAGCAAGAAGTTCAGCGTGATCGGCAGGACAACCCAGTAACCAAAGGCCAGGCCACCGAGGAATGCGAGCGTCGCGAAGAACACGATCGGGAACAGCCAGCGCTTCTCAGACTTCGTCAGCGCCGGTGCGACGAAACCGAGGATCTGGAACAGCAGCATCGGCATCGCGACGGTGATGCCGCCGAGGAGCGCCATGCGGAAGAACACCGCGATGTTCTCCATCGGCTCGATGAACTGGGGACGGAAGTCTGGCACCGTCTCGCGGGCCGGTGCGAGCATGAGCCCGATCACACCGAACCCGATCTTCGGGACGAAGAAGATCATCATCCCGGCGATGACCGCGAGTGCGCACCACATGACCCGCGTGCGCAGCTCGAGCAGGTGTTCCAGCAGCGTCATCTCGCCGCTGGGGGCCTCCTCGGAGGCGCGCTGCTTCGCACGGTCCAACGTGGTCACGCCCCACCACCCGTGAGTCGTGCTGCGGCTTCGCGGGCCGCCGCCTCGCGGCGCTTGGCTTCGGCAGCCTCGAACGGATCGCCGTACGCCGCCTCAGGCGACTGGGCGGGGGGCATCGCGGTGAAGGCCGCAGGCACCGGTTCGGCCGGGGCGGCCTCAACAACGAACGGTGCCACTTCGGTGGACGCGTCAGCACTGGCGATCGGCTCAACCGCGGCCGTTTCGGGCTCAGCGGCGGAAATCCCCGTCGCTGCAGTGGCCGTGTCGGTCGATTCCATCGCGGCCTGAGCCGAGGATGTCGCGGCTTCCAGGTCGGCGCGGGCTTCGCTGAGCAACCCCGTGCTGGACTCGGTCAACTCGCGGATCGAGCGCAGCCCACCGCCAGTCGTGGCGTCGACCTCCGCCTCGATCTCCTTCACGGCACCCTGGACGTCTTCCATCACGTCGGCCGTGAACGCGCGGGCAACGCGATACCACTTGCCCGCCTGACGAGCGAGTTCAGGGAACTTGTCCGGGCCGACGAGGATGAACGCAATGACGCCGACCAGCAGCGCCTCAAGCGGGCCAACGCCAAAGAGTTCCATTGGGAAATGATACGCCCCGGGCCGTCAGACGGACTCCGGGGCGCTCAAGTCAGATGGACCCTCGACGAGGACTAGTCCTCGATGCCCTGATCGCGCAGATAGTCAATCGCGTCCTGGACGCTCTTGATCTTCTCCGCGTCCTCGTCCGAGATCTCCATCTGATTGCCGTCCTTCGAGAATTCCTCCTCGATGGACATGATCAGTTCGACCAGGTCGAGCGAGTCGGCGTTGAGGTCATCCACGAACGAAGCGTTCGCGGTGACTTCTTCTTCCTCGACACCCAACTGCTCGACGATGAGGGCGCGTACGCGCTCGAATACGGTTGCCACTGGCAGTCCTTTTCCTGTCATCCGCCCTCGGGCGGTCCGGGTTCCCCCTGGCCGGCAGACCCTTGTCGTTCTGCCGCTTCCAGGACGACCGCGCCCAGCACTCCATTGATGAAGCGCCCTGACGACTCCGAACCGTACCCCTTGGCGATCTCCACGGCCTCGTTGATCGCTGCTCGGAGCGGAGCGCGGTCAGTATCGAAGAGCACTTCGTAGACCGCAAGGCGCAGCACATTTCGGTCGACGGCGGCCATCTCGGCCAGCGGAAAGGCCGGGGCGTGAC
Organism: Dehalococcoidia bacterium; assembly: GCA_004296805.1. Classification (GTDB taxonomy): domain Bacteria; phylum Chloroflexota; class Dehalococcoidia; order UBA2979; family UBA2979; genus SURF-43. The sequence goes on along the minus strand of SCVR01000331.1, from coordinate 8,094 downwards.
GCTGTATTACAGCGTCGATAGCCATCAGATTCACCTCTACCCCGTGGACGAGGCTCCGCGCGAAGTCCTGCCCTTCCAGATCCAACCCAGCCTTCTCAAGATGCCGCTCAAGCACGGACGCGACCGCCCGCTCACCCAGATCGGCCTCAAAGAGGGCCTGGAAGGCGGCAATCCGGGAGCGACGGCGGCTGCTGGCCATGCGGGGACCTCGATGTTCGGGCGCGTGAGGGAGGGTAGGCGACTGGCGCGCAGGGCGCTAAGCCATCACCAGTCCGCCGTCCACGTTGATCACCTGGCCGGTGATGTAGGCGGCTCCTTCGGACGCCAGGAAGGCGACCACCGGGGAGATTTCCGCGGCTTCGGCGTACCGCCCGAGGGGGATCCGCCCCATGATCGCCGTCTTCTGGTCGCCCGTCAGACCTGACGTCATGTCCGTCAGGACGAATCCGGGCGCCACCGCGTTCACAGTGATCCCGCGTGACGCCACCTCGAGGGCCAACGAGCGCGTGAATCCGATGATCCCGGCCTTTGCCGCGGCATAGTTGGCCTGGCCGGCGTTCCCGGACACGCCCACCACCGAGGTGATGTTGATGATCCGGCCCCAGCGTTCCCGGAGCATGTGTCGGACAGCCGCCTTGCTGGCGAGAAACGTGCCCCGGAGGTTCGTCTCGATCACGTCGTCCCAGGCTTGCTCGGACATCCGCATCACGAGGTTGTCGGCGGTCATGCCGGCGTTGTTCACGAGGATGTGGACGCCGCCGAGGCTGTCTTTCGCCTCGTTGATCAGGCGGTCGACGTCTGCCGCCTGACGCACGTCGCACTGCACGGCGCGCACGCGGACACCGTGCGCGCTCGCAAGTTCGGCCGCCACGCCCTCGGCCTGAGCAGGATCCGAGCGATAGGTGATGGCGATGTCCGCCCCGGCGCGGGCGAGGTCGGTCGCGATCGCCCGGCCGATACCGCGTCCGCCACCGGTGATGACAGCGACGCGACCGCTCAGAGGGGCGGCCGGCTCGGTCACGCCCGGACTTCCTCGACGGTGCCCATGTTCTTCACGTCGAACGAGCGCTCAATGCGCTTCAGCAGGCCGGAAAGCACCTTGCCGGGCCCAAACTCGATGAACTTCGAAACGCCCGCGGCCTTCATCGCTTCCGCGGAGGCGAGCCAAAGCACGGGTGCCGTAATCTGCTGCTCCAACTCAGCGGCGAAGGAGTCGCCGGCGGTGAGCGGCGTCGCGGTGACGTTTGAGACCACGGGCATCGTCGGGTTGCGGAAGGCGACGGCAGCGAGGTTCGCCCGCATCTGCTCGGCCGCGCCCGCCATCAGCGGTGTGTGGAACGCACCGGCCACCGTCAACGGCACCACGCGCGATGCGCCCGCTGCGGTTGCCGCTGCCGAGGCGGCCTCGACCGCCGCGGTCGTGCCACCAATGGTGATGTTCCCGGGCGCGTTGATGTTGCAGAGCGACGCACCGTGCGGGGTGATCGCCGCGCGGAGTGCATCCGGTTCCATCCCTAGGATCGCCGCCATCGTGCTTGGCTGCGCATCACAGGCGGCCTGCATGGCCTCCCCGCGCAGTCGCACAAGGCGCACACCCTCCTCGAAGGTGACCGAACCGGCCGCGACGAGTGCGGCGTACTCACCGAGCGAGTGTCCGGCGACAAAGGCGGGACGGTGCGTGAGCGTCCCGGCATCGAGCGCCGCCACCAGCGCCGCGATCGCGTGCGTTACGAGGGCGGGCTGCGTGTTCCGCGTCTGCGTCAGTTCGCCCTCGGGGCCGCTAAAGCAGAGCGTCGAGAGTTTGATGCCCAACGCGGCATCCGCCGTGTCGAAGACAGCGCGCGCCGCAGGCAACTGCTCGTACAGATCCGCGCCCATACCCACGGCCTGCGCACCTTGCCCTGGGAAGACCCAGGCGGTGTCGGCAGCTACAGGTAGCGAAGCGATCCGGGCGAGGGTCGCGGCGACCGTCTCAGCGGGAGTGGGCACCGAGGTTAGGCCTCGCCGCGCTCGATGAGGCGGCCCTTGGCGTCACGGGCGCCGCCCGCCGTGTGGTTGATCTTGACGCCGCCGGTCGCGGGGTCACGGACGAGGTTCGGCATCGCCACGCCGTCGTGACTCTGGCGAGTCTTCCGCTTCGACACGGGGGTCCTACGCTTTGGGAGAGCCATCGCCATCCTCCGTCTGAAGCCGCTCGGCCAGAGACCGCAGCGCACTCCATGGGTCATTCCTGCCCACCGGAAGGCAGGCGCAGGTCTCAAGGTTCAAGTTCCGCCCGCACGTCGGGCACAACCCCCGACAGTCTGGCCGGCAAACCGGCTGAAGTGGCAGGGCAGACTGCTCATATTGCCGGACGGCCTCGCTGAGGTCGAGATGCCGCTGCTCGTCGATCAGGAAGTCGTCTCCGTCGACCTCGGGCGTCAGCCCGGTCACCGGATCCCGGGGCAGCACGTACTCCTCGTCAAAGTCGAGGTGCACGGGTGTTTGGAACGGCTCCAGACAGCGGCCGCATTCGAGGGTGACGGGCGCCAGATCGAAGGTCGCCATCACGAGTACGCCCCGCTCCGAGCGGATCAGGCGCAGCTCACCCGTGACTTCCTGCTCGAACGCTTCCTCCGGTACCCAGCAGCGTTCACGCTCCGCGCGCAGGCGCCGAGCGTGGCCCACCGGCTCAGTGAGCAGCGTGGAGACGTTGATGAGCACTGGGAACCTCCGAGGGCCTCGTTGAGGCACCTCGATCGTACCTGACGCCGCCCGAAGGTGGCGTAGACTCGACGCATGCCCGCGAATCTGGCCGAGGGCCGCCCCGCGCTCGTCTACCTGCGTCCCGTTCCGGACGCCGACCCGCCGCTCAGCCTCACGATCCAGAGGGCGGCCACCTCCGCGCTGACCACCGCCGAGGGCTACCGCATCCTCGCCACCTATCAGGACACCGCGGATGCGCCTGGCGGTCCCCGCTTCGCTGCCTTGCTCGACGCCTGTTCGGCATCCGACGATCGGCTCACTGTGGTGCTGGCGAGCGCCGAAGTCCTCGGTGACCGCGCGCTCGACCGCGCACAGCGGCTCCTGGCACTGTCTGCGGTGGGGGCGCTCGTCCGCCTCGCCGATGCCTCGACGCCCGAGGCGGCGCTGCGGGCCGCCTGGCAAGGGCGCCGACCGGACGAACGCCGTCGAGAACGCGCTCGCGAGTCGATGCGGAAGCGTGCACTCCGAGGCCAGGTACTCGGCCGAGCACCCTTCGGATATGCCGTTGCCGACCGTGCGCTCGTGGTCGACGACGAAGAAGCGATAGTCGTACGCCGCATCTACTCGATGTACCTCGCGGAGCACGAGGGGGTCCGCCGGATCGCGCGCGCCCTGAATGAAGACGGGATCCGCAGCCGCCTAGGGAAGCCGTGGAGCGCGGGGTCGGTCCGCGCCATCCTGCGGAACCCTGTGTACACCGGCACCTACCGGCGCCTGGGCGTTGTCGTCTCCGGCTCGCATCCGGCACTCCTCAAGCGAGGCGAGTTCGAGGAGGTGCAGGCGCGGATGGCCCGCCGCCGTACCGCGCCAGCCGAGCAGCAACGCCACCTCTACCTCCTCGCCGGCCTCGCGCGGTGCGGCTACTGCGGAGGACGGCTCATCGGTGCGCGACGGTCGAACACGACCGGTCCAGCGAGGACCTACTACCGCTGCGCATCCGCGACGAACCAGGGTCGTTGCTCGTACCACTCGCAGCGCACAGAAGACCTCGAGGAGGCGGTCCGGCAGGCAATCGAATCGGGGAAGTTCGCAGCGGCCCCAAAGACCTCAACTCCCCGTACCACCGAGGCGCGCCGCCTTGCCCTCGACCGCGAGGTGGCGCGCATCCTTGAGCGATGGGTCGCCGGCGAACTCACCTACCGGGACGTGATCCGAGGCGCAGCGGAACCGTCGTTGGAGGCAGTACGGCTCACCATGGGACTGGTGCGTCCCCGTCTCGAACCGGAGGCAGCCGCAGCTCGCCTCGTGCGGGACTGGGATGCCCTCGACTTCGACGGCAAGCGGGCACTGCTGCAGGACGCCGTCGCCGAGGTCGTCGTGCGGGACGCCCGTATCCGGATCGTGCGCCGCGTGGGTTAGGATCGGACGGTCAGGGGGCCGGACGGCCGCCGGTCACCTTCGGGTGGCGGGAGGAAAGTCCGAACTCCAACCGGACAGGGTGCCGGCTAACGGCCGGGCGGCGCGAGCCGATGGAAAGTGCCACAGAAACATACCGCCGGGGGCCTTCGGGCAGCCCGGTAAGGTTGAAATGGTGCGGTAAGAGCGCACCGGCGTCGCGGTAACGCGGCGGCCGCGGTAAACCCCACTCGGAGCAAGGCCAAATAGGGGAGCGTGGGCGTGTCCGGCGCTGCTCCCGGGTAGGCTGCTGGAGGCGCTGGGTAACCGGCGTCCTAGATGGATGGTCGTCGTCGCACCTCGTTGGGCACGAGGCGCGGTACAGAATTCGGCTTACAGGCCCCCTGACAGCCCAACCCTCGCCGCCTAGTCGGCCGTGCCCGTGTCGCCATCGCGGGCCATGATCACCACGCCCCGCTGGATCACTCGCGAGATCTCGACGATCACCGCCGTGCCCAGGCGATCCGGGTCGGTCTTCTGCTCGACCTCGGGCGAGTGCTCGTACACGTGCTTCTTGACCGCCGGGTCGTCGACACGTCGGGCCTCTCCGTGGATCTGGAAGGACAGCCGCGCCGGGCCGTTCCGGTACATCATCGCGACCTTCGGGTTGTCCTCGATGCGTGCGAGGAAGCCGCGGTTCGTGTTCCGCATCCAGATGGCGATCTCGTGGTCGGAGTACACCTGCGTCGTCCCGAAGAAGGCGAGGCTCGGCTGGCCGTCGGCACCGGCACTCGTCCACATGATCGGGCAGGCGTCCGCCAACGCGTTGTTGATCGCCGTCTGGAACTCTTCGGTCAGCTCAACTGCCATCGGGCGCACCTCGATCAGTGAGTGGGGGGTGGAGCGAGCGTACGACGGTGAGGGACAGGCGTCGCGCCTGCCCATCACCGTCACGCTTGTCTAGTCGCGCGACGCGATGACCTGCCCGCGCTGGATCACGCGGACGATGTCCACGATCACCGCGACGCCAGCCTTCGCCTCGTCCATCTTGCGCTCGGGCTCCGGCGATTCGTTGTAGACACGGTCACGGGTCGCCGGGTCATCCACACGACGAGCCTCGCCGACGATCTGGCAGGCGACGTTGGTGGCGGTGTTCCGGAACCAACCGAACACCTTCGCGTTCTTGCCGGTGCGGGAGAGGAAGCCTCGCCCCTCGGTGCGGAGCCAGATCGCGAGTTCGTGGTCAGAATGGACGTGCGTTGATCCGTAGATCGCGATCGTCGGCTGGCCGGAATCGTCCACGGACGCCCACAGGATCGGGAACCCATCCGCGCGGGACGAGTCAATCGCAGCCTTCAGTTCGTCGGGCAGTACAACCGCCATGGTGCTCCCATTCAGCATCTTCCCCGGGACCGCCGCTCGGCCCTGGCGCTTCTCTTTCGTGAGGCGCTGGAAAATATACAGCACCCCTTCGGAAGCGCATCCGGCCCCACCACGTAGGATCGAAGCATGACGCAGCAGCCCTCGAATCTCGCGCGTGGTGATTGGCGGCGCGGCCTCCCGGCCGCCGTTCCCCCCGATGTACGCGAGATGCTCTCTCCAGCCCGAGCCATCCAGTTCGACTCGCGCCAGGTGGAGCCAGGCGACGTCTTCGTGTGCATTCCTGGAGACCGGGCCGACGGGCATTCATTCGCGCGGTCAGCCGTCGAGCGGGGGGCGACCGCCCTCGTCTGCCTGACAGGTCGCGAGGCCGAGGTTGCCGGACTCGGCGTACCGGTGGTTGCTGTGGCGGATCCTCGGGCGACGCTCGCTCAGGTAGCCGCCGCGCACGAGGACTACCCAGCCAAGAAGATGACCGTCATCGGTGTCACGGGGACTGATGGCAAGTCCACGACGTGCTTCTTCGTCCTGGCGGCCCTGGAGGGCGCGCGGATCAAAGCCGGCCTGCTCACGACCATTGAGTGCCGCATCGCCGGCACGACTATACCCAACCCCACCCGGCTCACTTCGCAGGAAGCGCCGTTCGTCCAACGGTTGCTCGCCGAGATGGTGGAAGCCGGGTGCACCCACGCGGTCGTCGAGGCGACGTCGATCGGCCTGGAACTGCACCGACTCGACGCGTGTGACTTCCGCGCCGCCATCTTCACCAACCTCACGCCGGACCACCTCGACTACCACGGGACGGTAGAGGCGTACCGCAAGGCGAAGGGGCGACTCTTCGAGATGTTGCCGGCGGCCGGGCACGGCCAGTCGCCCGGTGTCGCCGTGATCAACTTCGACGACAAAGCCGGGCGGTACATGGCAAGTCGCACAAAGGCACGCGTCATCACCTACTCGCTGAAGAGCGGCGACGCTGACGTACTCACCGAGGACGTGATGCTGTGGGACGACGGCTCCACGTTCGCGCTCACCGCCGATGAGGAAGACGAGTCCGTCGAGTGCAGCGTGCGCCTTCCTGGCGACTTCAACGTCGCCAACGCCGCGGCCGCGATCACGTGCGTCACCGCGCTCGGCATCGATGTTGGCGCCGCCGCAATGGGCGTCGCCGCCTGCGCGGGCATCCCCGGCCGGATGGAGCGGATCAGCGGCGCGCCGTTCGCCGTCGTGGTCGACTACGCGCACACCGGCGATGCGCTCACCAAGGCGACGGCGACGCTCCGCGAGGTCACGAACGGCCGCCTCATCGCCGTCTTCGGCTGTGCCGGAGAACGAGGTAAGGAGCGCCGCACGGGGATGGGCGAAGCAGCTGCGCGTGGCGTCGACTTCACGATCCTCACGGACGAGGACCCGCGATCCGAAGCATCCGCGGACATCATCGAGGACATCGCCCAGGCGATGGTGGCGGCTGGCGCCGTCGAGGGGGAACAGTTCGAGCGCATCCCCGACCGCCGGGCCGCAATCGCACGGGCCTTCGAGATCGCGCAGCCCGGTGACCTCGTGCTCGTCGCGGGCAAGGGGCACGAGACCACCATCGAGTACGCGAGTGGCGCGGTGCCGTTCGATGATCGCGTCGTGGCACGCGAGGAGATCGCGCGGCGCTTCGGGTAGACTCGGCGCTTCACGCACTCAGAAGGAGCCGACCGTGGCCGTGGACCCCCAGACCTACGCCGACCTCGCACACGAGGACCTCGCCCACCTCCTGCACCCGCAGTACTACGCGCCCGACCATCAGCAGCCCGTGATCTTCGACCACGGTGAGGGCGTCTGGCTGACTGACGTCCGAGGCCGCCGCTACATCGACGGCCTCTCGTCGCTCTGGAACGTCGCCGTGGGCCACGGCCGGAGCGTCCTCGCGGACGCAGCCGCCGAGCAGATGCGGAAGGTCGCCTTCACCAACAACTACGTCGGGTTCTCAAACGTTCCCGCGATCAAACTCGCGTCGAAGGTCATCGACCTCTGCTACGACAACATGGGCGCGGTCTACTTCACGAACTCGGGATCCGAGTCGAACGAGGGCGCGTTCAAGACGGCTCGCTTCTACTGGAACCTCAAAGGGCGTCCGTCCAAGGTGAAGTTGATCGCGCGCGAGCGCTCGTACCACGGCGGCACGCTTGCGGCGTCGTCAATGACGGGGCTCCCGGTGTTCTGGAAGTACTTCGGGCCGCTGGTCCCGGAGGTCGTGCACACGAAGAAGCCGGACAACCTCGAATGTGACTGCACGCCCAACACGGATGGCGAGTGCGCACACTGGCTTGAAGAGGCGATCAAGCGCGAGGGGCCCGACACCGTTGCTGCGTTCATCGCGGAACCGGTGAAGGGCGCGGGCGGCGTCTGGACGCCAGCACCGGACTACTTCGCGAAGATCCGGGAGATCTGCGACCGCTATGACGTGCTGTTCATCGCGGACGAGGTGATCACCGGCTTCGGACGCACCGGCTACTGGTTCGCGCTGCAGCGCTGGGGCGTCAACCCGGACATCGTCACCATCGCCAAGGCGATCACCTCGGGGTACATCCCGATGGGCGCGTTCATCGTCTCCAAAGAGATCCGCGACGCCCTGCACGACCTCCCGCC
>SCVR01000330.1 GCA_004296805.1 Dehalococcoidia bacterium | reverse complement strand
GGGCAGCCCGAGCGGGTGACGATCTGGTCGCCCTTCGCGTTCCGCGACTACCGGATGCTGTGGCTCGGGTCGACGGCGTACACCCTGACGGCGCAGTTGTCGGTGCTGGTCACCGCGGTCTGGCTGTTTGAGGAGACTGGATCGGCGGCGCGCCTCGCACTCCTCGGTGTCGTGCAGTTGTTCGTGCAGATCGTGGCCCTCGTGTGGGGCGGCACGCTGGCGGACCAGTTCGACCGCAAGCGGCTGCTGGCGGCCGTGCAGGCGGCGACCCTCGCCGTGCTGACGGCGCTCGCGATCCTCGCCGTCACCGATGTCCTGACACCGTGGCACATCTACGCGGCGACTGCGGTGCTGGGGATCACCGGTGTGGTCAGTCAGCCGGCGCGTGGGGCACTGACGGCGAACGTGGTGCCGAGAACGCACCTGATGCACGCGGTCAGCGCCGACAACATCACCCGCCAGGTGGGCTCGGTGCTGGCGCCGCTGCTGTTCGCAGCCGTTGCGGAGTACGTCGGACTGACGGCGGCGTTCGTGATGGCCGCGGTCACGGCGATCCCGAGCGTATTGATGCCCCTCGGCATCCGCGCGGACACGCGGCCGGCCCGCGAGGCGGGCGTGGCGGTCACGGGCGGGCCTCGCGAGGTGGTCCGGCGTGCGTGGGAGGGCTTCACGTTCGTCCGCAGGCACGAGTTCCTGCCGGGGCTCTACATGCTGGACATCGGCATGACCGTGTTCACGTTCTACCGACAGGTGCTCCCCGCCCTCGCCAAGGGGCTGTTCCGCGGGGGGGCAGGAGCGGTGGGCATACTCACGGCGGCGAACTCGCTCGGGTCGGCTGCCGGGTCGCTGGTAGTGGTGGCGTTCGAGCGGTACCCGAAGAAGGGGCTGCTCGTGGTGTATGCGACGCTCGGCTTCTCGATCTCCGTGTTCTTCTTCGGGACGGCCTCCGCGTTGTGGGTGGGCGTGCTGGTCATCCTGATGATGGGCGGCACGGACGGTGTTTCTGTGACGATGCGGGAGACGATGGTGCAGTTGGAGACCCCGGACGCCATGCGGGGCCGCACGGTGAGCCTGGGGTACCTGGCTGCCGTCACCGCAAATAACGTGGGGACGATCTGGGTGGGCTTCCTGGCCGCGAACGTGGGCGCGGCCCGGACGATGCAACTTGGCGGCATCCTGTCGATTGCTATTACGCTCGTCGTATGGCGGGCCGTCCGCGGGATCCGGACCTACCGCTACCGCACCTCGTAGCGCCGCTTCAGGAACATCACGCCCTCGATCACGTTTCACTCACACATCGAGGGCCGTGTACCGCTAGGCTGGCGCGGGCTAGGAGGCGTGCTTGCCCGACCGTGACCGGCTGATGGATGCGTTCGCCGCAGGCACCCTGCTGCGCCCCGACCCGACGTACATGAACGTGGTGGACGTCATGCGCGGGGTGGCGCACGCCTGTGGCGCGGAGGTGATCCTCAACGATCACTCGAGGGCGATCGCGGGGCACCT
>SCVR01000329.1 GCA_004296805.1 Dehalococcoidia bacterium | reverse complement strand
GTTGCCACTCGTTGGACCTCCTTATCCGGCAGCAGTCGCTAGAAGCGTCGGGACTGGAGTCGAGCCAGCCACCGTTGCTGCTAGCGGTTTGGGTTCGTCGGCGGTCAGGGCTTGAGCCCTGTGGAACATCAGAAGCTTGAAGGCTCCGTCGGCGTCAGCTGCATCGAGATGGTGGCTACCGACGAATGAACGCACTGCATGCGATAGATCAGATTCCCTCGAAACGGTGATCTCCACCTGAGCTTCGAGAGCCAACGCGACGGCGGCAAGAGATCGCAGAGTGAGATTGGGTGGTGCCGTCATGATCTTCGTCACGTATGCGCGACTGACACCCATCGCTTCAGCAAGCTCCGAACGGGACGTACCTTCTTCATCCATGATTTGTGCGACGCGATCCGCAAACCGAATCGCGAGGCGTTCAGCCACGTAGTTCGGATCGTGTGCAAGTTTGCTTGAGTAATGATCAAGCCAACCGCTCAGGTGTTCCTTGTCGGTGGCGGCCTGCTGGTCGGTCACAGTCCTGCCTCCATTACTTCGTCTCTCAAGTCTTTCGCCCTTTGGACTTCAATTCCCAGGCGACTCTTCTTTGGCTTCAAGCATCCGTGTGTCAACACTGTGCTTCGCCGCTGACCCTTCGGATAGAACCAAAACACTCGGGCACCCTGCCGGTTCTTGAACTCATAGATCCCGTCATCGAGTTCTCTCGACTTCTCTTCGTTCCTCAGCGGGCCGTTGTCCATGTGTTCAGCGATAACGGCCTGCATCGAGTCACGAGACTCCTTTGCCAAGCTGTCGAGGAATTCCTTGACATGGCCGCGCTGCGCGACGTACACGTCGAAGTTCTTCCCGCTGCCCGCGAAGTCTACGTTCCTCATGTTAACTTGGAGGTTAACGCATGTCTAGGGTCTAGGAAAGCCTCTGCCACCTGATCTGTGCAGCTTTCCTAGCGATGTCGCTTCGCTGCTCAGGGCTGAGCTTCGCTGCCCGCGCCTTCCCACCTTTGAGACCTCCCAGCCGCCCCAGTTCGACGGCAGCCGGGTTCTTCTCAGGCGGCTTCGGGGGAGCCTTCCGGGTACGCTTCGGAGCGCCCGTCGCTTCGCCTACGATGGCAGCGGCCAGCGAGTTCACGTCGCGGAGCTTCTTTGAGCGCTCAGGCATGCATCAATGCTAACACCGAAGCGTCAGTCGTTTGCATTTCGCGACTGTGCGGAGCCTATACTCGTCAAAGAGGAGTCGCGAACAATCGTTCGCATCCTCGGAGACGGTGGCCTTCAGTGGCAATCCGCGTGCGTCGTGAATACACAGAGGACACCATCGCCGAACTCGCTAGCGAGGTTCGGGCGATGGAGTCGAAGTACGGCGTCTGTTCGTCGTCCATGCTTCAGTCTGTGCGTGAACAGCCGAGTCGCGCGTCCAGAGAGGTCAGCACATGGCTGACCTCCTACCGGGCTTTGAGTCTGCTGCGGAACCACGCCCCCGCAACTGGCACAACTACGACGACTACCGGCTAGTCCACGAGCGCCAGATGGACGCGCTCGTACAGCGGGGCGTCATCGTGGCAGAGAACGTGGAATTCCGCGAACAATACTCGTCGATCACCCAAGAACTTGAGCGCGTGCGCGTCATCGGGCGGATCACGCTGTCGTCCGGCGCACTCTTAGACGTTGACAAGTGGCTTGGCGTCCGTGACCACAACGGACGGCCTGAGGTCATAGCCGACGTTTACGCCTACCACGCCTGGGTGGTGGAGCCGGACGGCACGGAGTTACCGATCTTCAGATACGACAACTCCGACGACGATGACCTCGCCTCACTGCACCGACACCGCTACTACACCGACGGCACGCAGCGCGAGCGCACCGAAGCGGTGCCTCACGACCGGATGCCGTATCTGAGCGAGGTTATCGAGGAAGCCGACCGGCTCGGCTACATCCGCTGACCTCCGCTAGAGTCCAAGGCAGGGCCGAGGGCAGCACGAGTCGGGGAGTCATTCCATGCTGGGGCGTTGGGTCACATGGGTGTGCGCGGCGGTGACTGTTCTCGTGGTCGCTCAGATCGGCGCATGCCAGTTCTGGGGGGTCGAGTTGATTCCCGTCGGCTGCTGCGGCTGTCTATTCGATTCAACCCCTGAGTGGTCGCGGCCCTACTAGGCGCTCCACCTCAAACTGACCCACTACCCAATTGCGAGCGAGGACGGGACGCGATGGGCGCCACCCGGTAGGGCTGCCTCAGGCTCGGGCTAGAATGCGCAGGCAGCCGGTGCCCTGCGACGGCTGCCCACCGAAGGAGCCCTGATGACCACGCCACCTCGATCGAGATTCGCCGAACTGAAGGTCAAGGCCGACGAGTTCCTCAAGGCCCACTCGCTCGGAGTCCTCGCCACAGGGAAGCGGGACGGATCCCCCCAGCAGTCAATCCTCGCGTACCGCTTCGACGGCTCAGAGATCACCATCAACACCGGCGACGTCGCCGCGAAGGTGAAAAACATCCGCAAGAACCCACGCGTCTCCCTCGCCGTGGTCGAAGGGCCAACCTGCGTCGTCGTCTACGGAGAGGCCCGGCTGCTCCAGGGTGCCGAGGCGGAAGCCCACGTCGGCGGGCCGGTCGAGAGCGGCCGCCAGGGTGGCACGCCCACGCTCATCGTCTTCCGCCCGGAGACCTACCGCTGGGCACGCCTCGAGGGGTAGCTACAACCTGAGGCCCGTCGCCTACCCCGCCACCCGCGTGATATCCGCCCCCAGCGCCCGCAGCCGCGGCTCCAGGTCCGCGTAGCCGCGGTCGAGGTGCCGCAGGCCACCCACCACCGTCTCTCCCGCGGCAGCGAGGCCCGCCACCACCACTGCCGCCCCCGCGCGGATGTCGAGCGCCTCCACGGCCGTGCCCGTCAGCGGCGCCCCCCCGTGGATCGTCGCGATCCCGTTGTCCCCCACCTCGATCCGCGCCCCGAGCCGCGCCAGTTCCGTCGTGTAGTTGAACCGGCGCTCGTACACCCGCTCGTGCACCGTGGACACCCCCGGCGCGCGCAGCAGCGCCGCCGTCATCGGCGCCTGCAAATCCGTCGGGAACCCCGGGTACGGCACTGCCTGCACCTGCGTCACGCCGAGGACCCCCGCGCACCGCGCCCGGATCCCGTTCGACGCATCCACGTCCACGCCGATCTCCCGCAACTTCGCGATCAACGAGTCCATATGCTCCGGCCGTGCATTCGGCACCCGCACGTCGCCGCCCGTCGCCACACCGGCCAACAGGTACGTCCCCGCCTCCAGCCGATCCGCGATGATGCTGAACTCGGTGCCCCCGAGGCGTGACACCCCGTCCACCTCGATCGTCGCCGAGCCGTGCCCGCTGATCTGCGCGCCCATGCCGCACAGCATCTCTGCCACCATCTCCACCTCGGGCTCCGCCGCGGCGTTGATGATCGTCGTGTGCCCATGCGCGCGCGTCGCTGCGAACAGCACGTTCACCGTGCCGAGGACGCTCGGGTAATCGAAGAAGATCCGCGCCCCGCCGAGGCGCTGCGCACGCACCACGTGCTGCCCGTCGAGTTCCTCAACCGTCGCGCCCAGTGCCTTGAACCCCGTGAAGTGAACGTCGAGGGGACGGCTGCCGATCACGTCGCCACCGGGCGAGACGCACGTGGCCTCCCCCGTCCGCGCGAGCAGCGCACCCACCACCAGGAACGAGGCGCGCAACTTCGCCACGAGGTCTGCGGGCGCCACGGTCGTCGTGAACTCCGCGGCCCGCAGCGTCACCGTCTCGCCCGCAATCGTCACGTCCGCCCCGAGCGCACGCAGCACCGCCGCCATCTCCTCGATGTCGGCGATCCGAGGCACATTGCGAAGTGTGACGGTGTCGGGGGTCAGCAACGCAGCCGCGAGCGCATACAGCGCAGCGTTCTTGGAGCCAGAGACGGTGACCTCCCCGTGCAGGGGACGGCCTCCGCGGATGACGTACCGGTCGCGGTCGGCGGGCATGCGGCTCCTCGAGGCGGGAAGGCCTCGGCGACAGGATACGCGGAGGACGAGGGCTACGCGCGGCTGCTGGGCACACCCGTCGGGCTGCGGCGACGACGCACGATGTTGATGCGCGTCATCGAACGCTGGAGTGCGGACTGCGCGCGCAGCACGTCCAGTCCGCCCGGGACGATGTTGGGGTCCCGACCAGTCAGGCGCGCCTCCGCGCGGGCTCGCGCCGCCTCGGCGCGTTCGAGGTCGATCGCCGCCACGTGCTCGGCCGCATCTGCCAGGACAGACACCTGGTCGTCCACGATCTGTAGGAAGCCGCCGTGGATCGCGATCGACTCAACACCGCCCGGCACAGTCGCCAGCATCTCGCCCGAACCCAGCGCCGTCATCAGCGCCGCGTGGCTCGGCAGCAGCGTGATCTGGCCCTCGGACGCCGGCACGACCAGCTTGGTCACATCGCCTCGTTCGAGGACGGTGCGCTGGGCGGTGACGATGGACAGTGTGAGCGGCATCAGAGTCCCCTCCGTGCGGACGGTGACGGCAGAGGACTACGCCCCGACCGCCGCCATCTGCTTCGCCTTCTCCACGGCCATGTCGATCGTGCCCACCATGTAGAACGCCTGCTCCGGCAGGTCGTCGTGCGCGCCGGAGAGGATCTCCTTGAACCCGCGCACCGTCTCTGCGATCGAGACGTACTGGCCCGGCGTGCCGGTGAACTGCTCCGCCACGAACATCGGCTGAGAGAAGAACCGCTGGATGCGGCGGGCACGCGCGACCACGCGCTTGTCCTCGTCCGACAGTTCCTCCACGCCCAGGATGGCGATGATGTCCTGCAGGTCCTTGTATCGCTGCAACGTCCGCACCACACCACGCGCGACGTCGTAGTGCTCCTGGCCCACGACCAGCGGGTCCAGGATGCGGGAGTTCGAGGTCAGCGGGTTGATGGCCGGGAACAGCCCCTGCTCGACGAGGCCGCGGTCCAGCGTCACCGTCGCGTCCAGGTGGCCGAACGTCGTCGCCACACCGGGGTCGGTGTAGTCGTCGGCGGGGACGTAGATCGCCTGGAACGAGGTGATGGACCCCTTCTTCGTCGAGGTGATCCGCTCCTCCAGCGCGCCGATTTCCGTGGCCAGCGTCGGCTGGTAACCCACGGCGGACGGCATGCGTCCGAGGAGGGCGGACACTTCCATACCGGCCAGCGTGTAGCGGTAGATGTTGTCCAGGAACAGCAGCACGTCGCGGCCCTCGGCGTCGCGGAAGTACTCCGCCATCGTCAGGCCGGTCAACGCCACGCGCAGGCGCACTCCCGGGGGCTCGTTCATCTGGCCGTACACCAGCGCGGTCTTGTCGAGCACGCCCGACTCACGCATCTCGTGCCAGAGGTCGTTGCCCTCGCGTGAGCGCTCGCCCACGCCGGCGAACACGGACAGACCGCCGTGCTCAGCCGCCAGGTTTCGGATCAACTCCGTGTTGGTGACCGTCTTGCCCGTGCCGGCGCCGCCAAACAGGCCCACCTTGCCACCACGGGGCAGCGGGGCGACCAGGTCGATGACCTTGATGCCCGTCTCGAGCATGTTCGCGGACGTCTCCTGGTCGGCGTAGGCCGGGGCGGCGCGGTGGATCGGCCAGCGCTCCATGTCCGCCGGCAGCGGCTCACCCGGGTCGAGCGGGGTCCCGATCACGTTGAAGATGCGGCCGAGGGTCTTCGGGCCCACCGGCACCGAGATCGCGCGGCCGGTGTCTTCCACCTTCGCGCCACGCGCCAGGCCGTCCGTCGAGTCCAGCGTCAGCGCGCGCACCCAGTTGTTGCCCAGGTGCTGCTGCACTTCCGCCACCAGCACCTTGCCGTGCAGGTCGATGTTCACAGCGTTGTAGAGCTCCGGCAGTTGACCCTGCGGGAACTCAATGTCTACGACCGTACCAATGACTTGGCGGATGGTTCCGGTTGCCATGTCAGCCTCCTGCGGGCGCCCTGTGGGCCCTACTTCGCTTCCAGAGCGGCCACGCCGCCGACGATGTCCAGCAGTTCGCCCGTGATCGATTCCTGACGGGCTTTGTTGTAGGCGAGCGTCAGCGCGCCCACCATCTCGTTGGCAGCGTCAGTCGCCTGACGCATCGCCACCATGCGCGCCGATTGCTCGGAGGCTCGCGCTTCCAGGATCGCCGCGTACACCTGCATCTCCACGTACCGCGGCAGTAGCGTCTGCAGCAGGCGCTCCGGCGACGGTTCGAAGATGAAGTCCACGCTCGAGGCCGCTGCACCATCGGCTGCCTCGGGCGGGACGATCGGCAAGATCTGCCTGGTCGTCGGCCGCTGGACCGCCGCGTTCACGAAGCGCTGGTAGCCGATCGACACCTGGTCGACGGCGCCCGAAAGGAAGTCGTCCATCACGATCTGCGCGATCGGGCGGACCTTCTCGAAGTCCGGGAAGTCGCCCAGCTCCGTGAACTCCGCCGCCAGGGGCATGCCGGAACGCGCGAAGAAATCGCGCCCCTTCCGGCCCACCGGGATCACCGTGATCGCCGAAACGTTCGGCTGGTGCCGCAGCACCAGAGTGGCGCCAGCGCGGTTCATGTTGGCGTTCAGGCCGCCGGCCAGGCCGCGGTCCGACGTGATGTGGATGTACGACATCTTCTGCACCGCGCGCTGCTCCAGCAGTGGGTGCAGTGCGCCGCCGTCGCCGCCAGCGGTGTACGCCGCCAACTGCGAGAGCACAGCCGTCATCCGCTCCGCGTACGGACGCGAAGCGAGGGCGCGATCCTGTGCCCGTCGCATCTTCGATGCGGCGACCAGCTCCATCGCTCGGGTGACCTTCGCGGTACTCCGGACCGACTTGATGCGGTCGCGGATCGCGCGGACGGAACCCCCACCGGGCATGCGCTGTGCCTTCCCCGGGCCCTATGCGACCGCTAGTACGCGACTGTCGCCTTGAAGTCGGTGATTGCGGTCTTCAACCGCTCTTCCGCCTCCGAGGAGATGTCGCCGCTCGTCGTGATGCCGCTCAGCAGATCCGAGTGACTGGCGCCCATGTACTCATGGAACGCCTTCTCGAAGTCCTGCACCTTCTCCACCGCCACCTCATCGAGGTAGCCGTTGACACCCGCGTACAGGATCGAGACCTGCTGGCCGAGGCTCAGCGGCTGGAACTGCGGCTGCTTCAGCAGCTCCGTCAGGCGCGCGCCTCGCAGCAGCTGGCGGCGCGTCGAAGCGTCAAGGTCGTCCGTGCCGAACTGCGCGAACGCCTGCAACTCGCGGTACTGCGAGAGGTCCAGGCGCAGCGTGCCTGCCACCTTCTTCATCGCCTTCGTCTGCGCCTTGCCACCCACGCGCGACACCGAGATGCCGGGGTTGGTGGCCGGGCGAATGCCGGCGTTGAACAGGTCCAGCTCCAGGAAGATCTGGCCGTCCGTGATCGAGATGACGTTCGTCGGGATGTACGCCGACACGTCACCGGCCTGCGTCTCGATGAACGGCAGCGCCGTCACCGAACCACCGCCCAGCTCCTGCGTCACGCGCGCCGCGCGCTCCAGCAGGCGGGAGTGCAGGTAGAACACGTCGCCCGGATACGCCTCGCGTCCCGGAGGGCGCCGGAGCAGCAGCGACACCTCGCGGTATGCCCACGCGTGCTTCGTCAGGTCGTCGTAGATGATCAGCACGTCACGGCCCTTGGCCATGAAGTACTCGGACATGGCCGCACCGGCGTACGGCGCCAGGTACTGCAGGGCCGCCGACTCAGACGCCGAGGCCGAGACCACGATCGTGTGACCCATCGCGCCGAACTGCTCCAGCGAGCCCACCGTCTGGGCCACCTTCGCTTCCTTCTGGCCGATGGCGACGTAGATGCAGATCACGCCAGTGCCGCGCTGGTTGATGATCGCGTCGATCGCGATGGCCGTCTTGCCGATCGAGCGGTCGCCAATGATCAGCTCGCGCTGGCCCCGACCGATCGGGATCATCGCGTCCACGGCCTTCACGCCGGTCTGCAGCGGCTGGTTCACCTCGACCCGCGACACCACGTCCGGAGCGATGCGCTCCACCGGGTACCGCTCCGTCGAGTTGATCGGGCCCTTCGCGTCGATCGGGTCGCCGAGGGCGTTCACCACGCGGCCGATGAGCGCCTCACCCACCGGGACGGAAGCGACTAGGCCGGTCGTCCGGACCTCGTCGCCTTCCTTCACCTTCTGGTAGTCGCCCATGATGATGGCACCGACCGTCTCCTCTTCCAGGTTCAGGGCCAGGCCGCGCAGCGGCTTCCCCTCCTTGTCGAGGGTGGTCGTGAACTCGACCAGTTCCGAGGAGAGGCACGAGCCCAGACCGTGGATGCGGGCGATACCGTCGCCTGCCTCAATCACGGTCCCGACGTTGGCGGAGGTCGCCCCCACGTCGAAGTGCTCGATCTGCTCCTTCAGGATGGAGGCGATCTCTTCAGGTCGAACGGCCATCGTCGCTCTCCCAATCTCCCCGCCCCCTTGGGCGGTTCTCTGTCATGCTGCCGGCCCCGCGCCGGCCATCGTGCCCCCGGCTAGAGGGCGGCGCGCTCC
>SCVR01000426.1 GCA_004296805.1 Dehalococcoidia bacterium | reverse complement strand
GCTCCGCGAAGAGACCGTGGAGGCGATGCGGCTTCTATCAGACTCAGTCAAAGACTGCGTCAGCCGCATTCTCGCGACCCATATTGCCAAGGTCGAGCAAACGCTCGCCCTGTTTAAGGAAAGGGGGCTCAACAGCAATCACTTCTAGCAGGCCTCTCAGAGACGGCATGGATGGCAGCGGTCATCCATGCCCGGATGTTTCTCCCAGACGAATGTTTGTTCTGTCGCCGCCGTTCGGCCCACCGGCTCGTGCCAGTGGATTCTTTATGAAGCGCAGGTCTCAACCGCCAGGGAGGAACTACATGACACGGGATTGCCTTCGCGCGCAGCATGTCGCCCAACGCCTCCTTGCTAGGGCGATGCAACGGCAAAAGTTGAGTTTGCGCGAAGCGGCTCGCCGCGGCCGCATCGCTATTAGCACGCTAGCCTTTGTTCTCGACTCAGCCCGCCTTCAAGATCCGGATCGCTGTCCGAAGCGCGGTATGTCGCGCGGCACCATGATGGTGCTACGCGACATGCCTTGGATCGGAATGCTGGCGGTGACGATGCTCGATCGACTTATCGCTGTGAAGGCCCGGGCCGGGAGTGGGATAGAAGCGAGGCGCAGATCGATCATCCCGGCCGTACTCGTAGATGGAACAGCGCGCCGCGATGTACGAGGCGTTTTGTCGGAAGAGCGTGCAGAAAAAGTGGCGGGCGCGGCAAAGAAGTTTCATTGCCCTTAACCGTTATGGCCGAGTTCCGCATCACTCGAATGATGCGGAACCTTCGCCACCTAGAAGTCTGCAGTATCTACCCAACGCCAAACGAACGCCGCAGGATTCGACTGATGCACATGGCTTTCCCTTTCCGCCCCGAGTGCCCCTGCCAAATCGGTCGACGCGACGGCAACTCCGCCACGGTGCTGGCATGAACGCGCGGTGCCCCCATGCCGCCGACCATCGTGTCCGTGTGCTGCGTGTCGTCCAAGGCCTTCTGCTGCGTGACATGCGCCGACAGAACCTTAGCCTTCGTCGTGCCGCCCGCATCGGAGGCGTGCCGCTTGGAACACTGTTTTTTGTGCTCGACGCCAAGCGTCTCACCGACCCAAACAAGCGTCCCAAGCGTTGTCTGCGCAAGAGCACGCTACTTCTGCTGCGCAGCATGGGCTGGGTCGGGTCCGTGACCGCAGCTACTCTGGACCGCCTTCTTGCAGGCGGCGTTCGGCGCCCAACTCGGTAGAGGGGTGTCCAAACCGCTATGGCCGTCGATGGCCACCGTTGGGACGATCATGTTGGCTCGCGGCGCGCTGAGCGGATACGAGAATCCGATCGAGCGTCGTCGCCGTCAACTTCTGTATCCACGACATATTGCGCAGCAAGAGCAAGGTAGAGCGCCGTAGACGGCGTTTAGGGTACTTGCCCGGATCAACCACCCGTGCCCCGTCTAAGACGAAAAAGAGTGTGCCAACCGAGACACCCCCGTCCCGAGCCGCCTTACGGAGGCTAAGTTTTTGCCGGCGCATATCTCGAAGCAGAAGCCGCTGCACGAGGCGAAGGATGCGAACACTTTCGTCAGACGCAGCACGACGCTCCCTGCGCGCTGATTGGCTGGGCTGCCTAGCGGGCAAAGAAACATCTGAGTCTGACATCGATGTCCTGGCTCTCGCGACCTGCCTCGCGAGTGAGCGCAGAGACAATCGTAGTGGTCCCACCATGTGCCGATAGCTGGGTTCGTCAAGGCGTTCAGATTCGAGCGGGCGTTCAAATCAAAACACTGGCGGCACACCGCTCTGCCCTACGACGCTCCAGCTCCCGGAAATGAGACAACGCATGCACTCAATCCGGTT
>SCVR01000328.1 GCA_004296805.1 Dehalococcoidia bacterium | reverse complement strand
CGGCGTGACTCGTCCGGCCGTACGCTCGATCCAGAGGCGTGGTCTCCGCCGCTTTCCGAGGCACTACGGGTGGCGACGAAGGTCGCGCGGGCTGGCATCAAGGCGGCGCCCGGTCTCGACCTGACCTACGCGCCCGACAGCTGTGAGGTGGAGTTCATTTCCTACCGCGGTGGTCTGGTGGAGGCGGTGCTGTGGCTTGGCGATGCCGTGACTGCGGCGCGACGTGCGACTGTGCTCCCGGAGGGTGCCTCGATCTTCGGGGAGCCTGATGCGGGTATGACGCCGGTGGGCGGCGTCGGTCGTTACCTCTTCGACCTCGACGCCGCGGTTGGTCGGGCGTCGCTCGTCGATGTGCTGGCCCCCACCATCGAGGCGTGGCGCTTGGGCGAGCGGACCGCGTACCTCTCGGGCGATGCGCCTGGAACGTCGCCGTTTGCCCGTCGATTCCGCGTGTTGGAGTCGTTCCCGTTCGCGGAGCGTCGCCTGCGCGACGTCGTGCAATCGCAAGGCGCCTCACGCGTCGAGGTCATGCGGCGGGCCTCACCGGTGGACACGAACGCGTTGGAGCGGCGGCTGAACGCCTCGCTGTCCGGGGACGGGCCGGTGCTGACGGTGGCGCTGACCCGGGTCGAGGGCGCCCACACCGCGATTGTCTGCGTCCGTGAGCGGGACGGAAGTTAGAGGCCGTCGTCTCCGGCGGGCAGCGCGCTCCCGGTGAACCGCGGAGAGACACCAGACTCGCCGTAGAACTCCCACAACAGACGCTCGCGGAGCGCCGCGATGCCGAGCCCGAGCGTCGCACTGGTGAACAGCACCTCGCCCTCGATCGGGAGGGCGTGCTCCCGCGCCAACGCGGCCAGGTCGTCCTCGGTGGTCACGGGGCGTCCGTCGGGGAGCGTCAGGCCGTCCGCCTTGTTTACGACGGTGAGCATCGGCGTCTCGGACAGTCCGAGGTCGGCGATGGTCTGGATGACAGTGGCCATCTGGGCCTGGAGTGTGCGGGCCGTGCCGTCCACGACGTGGAGCAGCAGGTCGGCGCTGTCGAGTTCCTCAAGAGTGGCACGGAACGCGGAGATCAGCTGTGTGGGCAGTTTCTGCATGAAGCCCACGGTGTCGGTGAGCAGGAACCACTCGCCACTCTGCGAACCAACACGCCTCGTCACGGGGTCGAGCGTGGCGAAGACGGCGTCCATGGCCAGCACGTCCGCGCCGGCGATCGCGCGCATCAGCGATGACTTGCCAGCGTTCGTATAGCCGACGAGCGCGACCGTCGGGATCCCAGTGGCACGGCGACGGCTCCGCTGGAGTTCGCGCTGCTGGCGTACCTGTTGGATCTGCTTCTTCAGCCGTGTGATGCGCGTCCCGATTAGCCGTCGGTCGGTCTCCAACTGCGTCTCGCCCGGCCCTCGGGAGCCGATGGCGCCCTCCATGCGTTCGAGGTGTTGCCACTGCCCGCGCAGGCGGGGGAGCAGGTATTCGTGCTGCGCGAGTTCGACCTGGAGAGACGCCTCACGGGTCTTCGCGCGCGACGCGAAGATGTCGAGGATCAGCGCGGACCTGTCGAGCACCTTCACGCCAAGCGCCTGTTCCAGGTTCAGTTGCTGCGACGGTGAGAGCGGGTCGTCGAAGACGACGAGTGAGTAGTCGTCCTCGGCCTTCCGGGACACGATCTCTTCGAGCTTGCCCGCGCCGATGTAATGCGCCGGGTCCGGGTGGGGCCGGCGCTGGAGCGTGGCTCCGACTACCCGACCGCCAGCGGTGTTGACCAGCTGCCCGAGTTCGCGCATCGACTCGGTGGCGCTGAAACCATCGGTGCGGCGGCCGGAGTCGATGCCCACGAGGTAGGCGCGCTCCTCGCGGGGCGCGGTGGTGTGCGCCAGTCGTGGCGCGCGACGAACGGGCGGCGCCGGCTCGGCCGGCTCGAAGGCGAGGTCAATGAACTCGACGCGCTCATCGTCGGAACCATGGTCGTCGGGTGCGAAGGAGTGGCGGGCGGCCCCATTGGAGGCGGTGTCGAGGTGAGGGCGGCGTCGAGGAATACGGCTGCTCCTGGGTACGATGTGCGATCCAGTGTAGCCCTTGGGGGGCCGCCTCCCGGCTACTTCGGTTGCTGGGCGAACGCTGCGAGCCGCCTCAACGCCTCGTCCAGCCGGTCGTCGGGCGTGGTGAGTGAGATGCGGATGTAGCCCTCCCCTGCCGGGCCGTAGGAGGCGCCGGGGGTGACGACCACGCCCGTGGCGTCGATCAGTCGCGCGGCGAACTCCCCGGACGAGCGCTCGCCTTCTGGCAGCCGCGCCCAGATGTAGAGGGAGGCCTTCGGCGGCTCGACTCGGAGCCCGAGTTGTCGCAGGACGGCGATCGCGCGGTCGCGACGCTGCGAGTAGATCTCGTTATGTCGCTCGATCGTGTCGCGGGGGTCATCCAGGGCCGCGATGGCCATCTGCTGGATCGCCTGCGGAATGCCCGAGTCCATGTTGGTCTTCACCCGGGTCAGGGCGTTCACCAGCGTGGCGTTACCCACAGCCATCCCGAGGCGCCACCCCGTCATGTTGAATGACTTGGAAAGCGAGTTGAACTCGATCGCCACGTCCTTCGCCCCCTCGACCTCGAGGATGCTCATGGGCACGTACCCGTCGTAGGCGACGTCCGCGTAGGCGAGGTCGTGCGCAATGACGACGTCGTACTGCTTCGCCCAGGCGACGGCGCGCTCGTAGAACGAACGGTCAGCGATGGCCCCCGTGGGGTTGTTGGGGTAGTTGAGCCAGATCACCTTCGCAGCGCGTGCGGTCTCCGCGGGGATCTCGTCGAGGCGCGGCAGCCAGCCGTCCTCCTCGCGCAGGGGCACCTTCACGGTGATGCCGCCCGCGAACATGGTGGCCACCTCGTAGACCGGGTAACCGGGATCGGTGATGAGGGCGGTGTCACCCGGGTCGATGAGGCACAGCGGGAGGTGCGCGATGCCCTCCTTCGAGCCGATGAGGGGGACAACTTCCTTGTCCGCGTCGAGCGTGACGCCGTGCCTCTTCTGGTACCAGCGCGCGATGGCCTGACGGAACTCCGGGAGTCCGTCCGACTCCGGGTAGCGATGGTTCGCGGGGACGGCGGTGGCCTGCCGAAGCACATCGAGCAGGTAGTCCGGCGTGGGGATGTCCGGGTCACCGATGCCCAGCGAAATGACGTCCACGCCCTCCGACCGCTTCTGCGCGATCAACTGCGAGATCCGGGCGAAGAGGTACGGGGGCAGTTGCTCGACGCGCTGCGCAAGCCTCACGGCGGGGCCTCTCTCTGTCGTGTCTCCGTCGGTCTTTGATGGTGCGAACGTTGTGCCTCAGCGCCACCCACCGAAGCGGGCCTTTACGCCGATCACCCGGCGCTCCTCGCGGGCACGGGCGATCGCTTCCTCGTCCACCGGTCGACGGTACTCGACGCCTGCGCGGTGGAAGCGGAACCCGAGGTCGGCGCAGGTCTTGAGCGCCGGCTTGATGTCCGGGCGGACCTTGATCCGCGCACGCACGGCGTCCTGTGACGCGTGGCGGTAGGCAGCAGCGCCCAGGACCAGGCGCCCGTAACCGTTGCCCCATGCGTCGGGCGCGACGCAGGCGGCGAGGATCTCGCCCTCCGTGTGCTCGATGGCGCCGTTCATGGCGAACGCGACAACCTTGCCGTCGGCCTCCAGTGCCCCGGCCCAGGTGACCTCTTCGACCATCGCCTCGAAGGTACGCTCGCCGTCGTTCAGGTCTCCGTACGCGTCCGACCAGATCTCGGAGAAGGCGTCGAGGTCGCTGTCGGTCGCGCGGCGCATCTTCACGCCGTCGGGGAACTCCGGCACCTTCTTCGGGTCGAGGTCGGGGTGGACCATCTCCATCCACTCTGCGAACAGGAAGAAGTCGGCGTCGTTCAGCATCGGGTCGAACCAGTCGCGGTTCTGCACCTCGACCAGATCGAGTTGAATGTGGTCGGCCTGATCCGGGTCGACCTGCCGCCGGATCTGAGTCCACATCTTCGGGAACAAGAGGCGCATGGACTCGATGTCGTCGTAGGCCCAGTGCAGGTGGTACTGGCCTCGCTCGGGCACCAGCAGCATCTCTCCCCGTTTGTCCGACAGGCGTACGGCCCCAGGGGTAGTGAGCAGGCGTTCCCACTGTCGGGGACGCAGCGGCATGTTCCGCAGGAGGAACGGCTGCGCGTCGGCGATTCGCTG
Source organism: Dehalococcoidia bacterium (assembly GCA_004296805.1). Taxonomy (GTDB): domain Bacteria; phylum Chloroflexota; class Dehalococcoidia; order UBA2979; family UBA2979; genus SURF-43. The sequence continues at coordinate 529 of SCVR01000328.1, read as the reverse complement.
GCGCTCATTCATTTCGTCCACTCCGCTTCGAATACGAACGCGGCGGGTCCGGTGAGGATCACCGGGCCTTCGCCACCCCACTGGATCCGCAGCGTGCCACCGGGAAGGTGCACCTGCACGTCGTCGTCAGCCATGCCCTTCGCGCGTGCGGCCACCATCACTGCACATGCCCCGGAGCCGCAGGCCTGCGTCTCGCCGACACCGCGCTCCCACACACGCATCTCGATGTTCGCACGGTCGAGGACACGGATGACCTCGTAGTTGGTCCGGTGGGTGAACACCGGGTGGTGCTCCATCTGCGGGCCGATGCGCTCAAGGGGGTAGTCGCGGGGGGAGCCCTCGATGAACTGGATGGCGTGCGGGTTGCCCATCGAGACCAGGGCGACGTGCTGGACGCTGACCCCCGCCATGTCCTTCGTGGCCACCTCGAAGTCGAGGACGGGTGCAGGCCGGTCGATCATCACGCCTGAGGCTCGAGGGTCCAGGTTCGGGACAGCCGCTTCGACCCGGACGTGGGTCACGCGGCCGT
>SCVR01000327.1 GCA_004296805.1 Dehalococcoidia bacterium | reverse complement strand
GGCGAGCGCGCTTTCGCGCATCGGCGACGCGATCACGGCGCATTGGGCGGTGATGATCCCCGCCTTCTCCGCCGCGATCAGCGGGATCGTGTCGCCCAGGATCTCTGTGTGTTCGAGGTCGATCGGTGTGATCACCGCTACGCGCTTCGAGGCCGGGTCGACAGCGTTCGTCGTGTCCAGCCGCCCGCCGAGGCCGACCTCCAGCACTTGCCAGTCGCACTGCGCCTCAGCGCCGGCGAGCCACCCCATCACCGTCAGCAGTTCGAAGTACGACCACCCCTCGGTCGTCGCGTCGCCCAGCACCTCGTGCGCGAGGTGGGCGAACACCTCGGGCGCGACGGCGACGCCATCGATGGCGATCCGCTCACGCGCGGAGTGCAGGTCGGGCGAAGTCATGAGCAGTGTGTGCGCGCCCGCGTGTCGCAGCATCGCCTCGGTCAGCGTCGCGACAGTGCCCTTCCCCTTCGAGCCCGCCACGTGCACGGTCGGCCGCCGGTCGGGCCGTCCTCGGCGTGTGAGCCACGCTTCGATGTGCGCGATGTCCCACTTCTTCGCCTCGGCTGTGTTCCCCGTGCGCTCGAACCCGCCGCGGGCGAGCAGCCCTCGCGCCGCTTCGACGTAGGCGGCCAGCGAGGCGGCATCAGGGGCGGGAGGCGGGATGGTGGCCATGCGCGCGAGTGTACGCGCGGACGGTGGGTCTTCGAGGCTACCGGACGACTACCCCGGGACGATCAGCGACTGGCCGATCCGGATCAGGTTCGGGTTCGTGATCGCGTTCTTCTTCAGCAACGCCTCGACCGTGGTGTTGTACCGCGCGGCGATCCACCCGAGCGAGTCGCCCGGCTGCACCACGTACACCCGGTCCACTCGCGGCGGGTTGTCCCGCAGCATGGCGAACACCGCGGGCGTCGTCGTCCCGTACCGCCACGTCGAGATCGTCCGCGCCTCGTGTACGAATGACCGCTCGATGAACTGAGACCACGCCAGTCCGTCCGCCACCAGCCCCGGCCCGATCGGATGGATCGGCAGGCCAAACGCCTGGATCTTCCGCGCCGACGCGTCAAGCGCGAAGCGGGCGGTCACACCCTCGGAACCCGGGATCTCACCGGCGATCCAGTACTTCGTGATGTTTGCCGTCGTCGCGAAGTCGCTCCAGTACACCTGCGGCGCGATCGCGTTTGAGAACGCCGCGAACTCCTTCAGCGGGATCCGGTCGACTTCCCACGGGCGTGCATCGATGGTGGTCAACACACCCTTGTCCGGCTGCGCCTCGCGCAGCACATCGCCGAACTGCCGCGCCTTAGCCGGCGTCCCCACCCAGAACCCGCGGTACGACTCGAGGTCCAGCGAGATCGTGCGCGCGCCCGCCTTCAGCACGTCGGCCGCCATCAGCGCCTCGCGCACCGGGTCGACGCCCTGGACCACGGCCCATGCGTGGAACGGCACGCCGCCGGACTCGAAGAACTCCGCGAGTTCCGCGATCCGTCGCGGGCCGCTCACCGCCGCCGCGTGCGTGTCGTACTTGGACATCCACTGCATGCCGTCATGCGTCTTGAGCGCGATGCCAAGGCCATGGGCGGCCAGCTTCTCCCGGATCGCCTCCGGTCGGCCGTCCGTCGAGAACTGCCACACCCAGGCGAGGTGCGTGGTCGGCAGGATCGAGGCGGCGGCGGGCAGTGTGTGCGAGGTCGGGAGATCGGCGCCCGCCGTTGCCGCTGTCGCCGTCAGCGGCCGGAGGCCGGCAAGGATCGCGCCGCCTCCAACCAGCTTGAGGAAGTCACGGCGGTTCGGGATCGGTGGTGAGAGCGCCACGGGGAACCTCGCTAGC
>SCVR01000326.1 GCA_004296805.1 Dehalococcoidia bacterium | reverse complement strand
AGCAGCCCGCCTTCGAGATGGCCGAGGGCGTAGGCCGAGAACGGACGGTCGACGGCGAGCCACGCACGCACGTCTCGACGCTGGCGCAGTTCACGGATCTCCCAGGGGCCGGGGCGCATCGCGCCACCGCCCGCTGCGCCGCGCTCGATCGTCTGGGCCATCAGGCGGCCCCCCAGTAGCGCCGGACGATCACGCCAAGCCGCTGGCGGGTGTCGCTCGGCACGCGGTCGCGCGAGGCGATGATCGCGGAGGCGAGGGCGTCGCCGCATGCGCACGCCCGCGGCGAGTCGCCCAGCGTCGCCACCGCGCCTGCGATCGCCTCGCGGGCACGGGTGATGTTCGTGTTGAGGCGCTGCGCGACCATGCTGGCGGTGACGTCTTCTTCGTCGTGACGCCAGACGTCGTAGTCCGTCACGAAGCAGAGCGAGGCGTAGCAGCACTCGACCTCGCGGGCCAACTTCGCCTCGGGGATCGCGGTCATGCCGATGATGTCTGCGCCCCACTGTCGATAGAGGTGCGACTCGGCGCGCGTGGAGAACGCGGGGCCGTTGATCACGACCAACGTGCCACCTCGATGCACCGGGACGCCCGTGGCCTCGACGGCATCCGCGAGGGCGGTGGCCACACCGGGACAGAACGGGTCGGCGAACCCGACGTGGGCAACTGCGCCATCGCCGAAGAAGGTCGATGGGCGACCGGCCGTCCGGTCGATCGCCTGGTCGGGGATGACCGCATCGAGCGGGTGGATGTCCTCGCGCAGTGACCCGACGGCAGAGACCGCAAGGATGCGGGTCACGCCGATCATCTTCAGCGCGTAGATGTTCGCGCGTGACGGCACGTCCTGCGGGAGGATGCGGTGGCCCTCGCCGTGGCGGGCGATGAAGGCGACCGGACGGCCGTGCAAGGAGCCGACCGTGACGGCAGAGGAGGGACGTCCAAACGGGGTGTCGAGATCATGCGCGCGCGCGTCCGCGAGGCCCGGCATTTCGTAGAAGCCGGACCCGCCGATCACGCCAAACGCTGCCTGTGGACCCTCGACCATGGCGCCTTCCGACGCGCCCTCCGGCCGTCGTTGTGGGGAGATCGTAAGCGTCCCGCACCCGCTCCGTGGAGGCAAGCAGAGAGGCCGCCCGGGGGCGGCCTCTCTCGTCGTGGCGTGAGCCTCGGCTAGCGCTTCGTGAACTGAGCGGCCTTGCGGGCACGCTTCAGGCCGGGCTTCTTGCGTTCCTTGACGCGCGGGTCGCGGGTCAGGAGGCCGTGGGCGCGCAGCGGGCGGCGGTAGCCTTCGTCCGCGGCGACGAGGGCGCGGGCGAGGCCGTGACGGATGGCACCGGCCCAGCCGGAGATGCCGCCGCCTTCGACCTTCACCTGGATGTTGAAGGCGCCCAGCATCTCGGTGACGGCGAGCGGGCGGAGCATGTCCTCCCGGGCGAACTCGCGCGGGATGACCTCGTCCAGCGGCTTGCCGTTGACGATGACCTTGCCGTTGCCGGGGTATAGGCGGACGCGGGCGACCGCGGACTTCCGCCGGCCGAGGCCGAAGTGGTAGTGCTCGTTGGTCATCGCGTTACTCCTTCGCCGCGGCGGACTTGCCACGGCCGGCGTTTACCTGCGCCTCGTGCGGGTGCTCCGGGCCCACGTACACCTTCAGCCGGCGCAGGATGGCGCGGCCGCGGGCGTTATGGGGCACCATCCCCTTGACCGCGCGTTCGAGGACGCGCGTGGGGTCCATGGCCATCTGCTCGCGCAGGGTGCGCTCGCGGAGGCCACCCGGGTAGCCGGTGTGGCGGTAGTAGGTCTTTTGCAGCGACTTCTGGCCGGTCACCTCGACGGCGCCCGCGTTAATGATGACGACGTGGTCGCCCATCGCGAGGTGCGGCTCGTAGGTCGGCTTGTGCTTGCCGAGAAGGAGGCGTGCAGCCTCGCCGGCGACTCGGCCCAGCGGGCGGCCAGCCGCGTCCAGGACGTGCCACTCCTCGCCGAGGTTGGTGCCGCTCAGGCGGAAGGTCTTCTGTGTGATTGCGATCGCCATCAGTTACCCCACTCGACTGCCCCGGGCGGATACCGCACCGCGACTAATGTCAGTCCCTGCGGTGGTGCGGCGGAAGCAGCCGAGGCCGCCGACCCGTCCAGCAACGCCGCGAACTCCGCCGGTGTGAGCCTGCCGGCCCCCACCCGCTGGAGCGCCCCCACCATGAGCCGTACCTGGTGCGGGAGGAAGCCATCGGCCTCCAGCGTCACCTCGACAGCCTGCGGGTCACATCGTTCGGCGCGAGCGCCGAGGAGTGTCCGCACGGTGGGATATCCCGCCGGCACCGCACCGCTGAAGGCGGCCCAGTCCCGCGAGACCCCGACTGGCAGCAGCGCGAGCGCCGCCGCCATGGTGGCATCGTCCAATGGACGTTCCACCTGCCAGGCCCGATGCCGCGAGAGCGGCGCCCGAACCCGACCGTCCTCGATGCGGTAGCGGTAGGTCCTCGCCACGGCATCCCGCCGCGGGTCGAAGTCCCCTGCCACCTCGGCCGCTGCGCGCACGGCCACGTCCTCCGGGAGGAAGTGGTTGAGCGCGTCGCGGACGACTTCCGGCGCATGGGCCGACTCGATGTCGAGTGCGGCCACCTGTCCCAGCGCGTGCACCCCGGTGTCCGTCCGTCCGGCGAGCGCGATGCGCGTCTGCCGTCCGGTGAACTGCGCGAGGGCCGCCTCTACGACCTCCTGCACCGTGCGTACCGCGGGCTGCAGCTGGCTGCCCGCGAACGCCGTCCCGTCATACTCGAGCAGCAGCGCGAGCCGCCGCCCGTCCATCTCCCTAGACGAGTTCGAGCCGCGCGATACGAGCGGCGTCGCCCTTGCGCTGGCCCAGCTTCACCACACGGGTGTAGCCGCCGGGGCGCTCCGCGTACTTCGGCGCAACGTCGTCGAAGAGCTGCTGCACCACGTCGCGGTCGTCGATGAAGGCGAGGGCCTGACGGCGCGCGTGCACCGTGTTGGCCTTGCCCAGGGTGATCATCTTCTCCACCATGGCCTGCACTTCTTTGCAGCGGGCCTCGGTGGTCTGGATGCCGCCGTGCTGGATGACATGCCGCGTGAGCGTGCGGAACATGGCCATCCGCTGCCCGGTCGGCATATCAAACCGTCGGCCGGTCTGTCCGTGTCGCATTCGACCTGTCCTCTCGCGTGACGCTTTGCGGCGCTACGCGCGCTTCCTACTTTTCGCCCCGGTTGGCTTCCTTGAGGGCTTCCATCAGGGCCGCGCCCAGCGCGGACACCTGCTCGGTGTCGCCGTCCTCATCGTCGTCCTCATCCTCGTCGTCGTCGTCCATGTCGGACAGCGCGGAGGTTGTGGCGGAGGTCGTCTCCGGCGCGGCACGACGGGACTCCGTGCGCGGGGCGGAGAAGCCGTGCGCGACCAACTTCTCGCGCAGTTCGAAGTACGACTTCTCACCGAAGTTGCGGAGGGCGAGGAGTTCTTCCTCGCTCTTCTCAAGCACGGCGCCGACCGTCATCAGGCCGGAGCGCTTCAGGCAGTTGTACGCGCGGACCGAGAGGTCGAGCTGCTCGATCGGCATGTCGTAGCCCTCGAACGGGGCTTCGGCACGGGCGCGCTCGGGCTCCAGGGCCGTCTCGACGCGGCCGAGCAGCTGGAAGGGCGCGAACTGCGAGCGCATGATCTCGGCGGCCATGGAGACGGCGGCTTCGCCGTCGACCGTGCCGTCGGTCCAGATCTCGAGGTCGAGCTTGTCGTAGTTGGTCTCGTGGCCCACACGGGTGTTGGAGACGCGGTAGTTGACGCGGCGCACCGGAGTGAAGAGCGCGTCGACTGGGATGACCCCGATCGGCAGACCCTCGGAGACGGTGGCCGGCAGGTAGCCGCGGCCGTTTTCGACGTTGAGGTCGACAGCAAGCGACGCACCAGCCTCAAGCGTGGCGAGCCGGAGGTCCGGGTTCACGATCTCGTAGTCGGCGGTGGACTGGATCTGGCCCGCGGTGACCTCGCCCGGCCCGGAGACTTCCAGGAACAGGCGGGCGGCGCGGTCGGCGTAGGCGCGAAGGCGGACTTCCTTCAGGTTGAGGAGGAACTCCGTCACGTCTTCCTTCATGCCGGGGACGGTGGAGAACTCGTGCTCCACGCCCTCGATGCGGACAGACGTGATGGCGGCGCCGGGGAGGGCGGCGAGGAGGACGCGGCGCAGGGCGTTGCCCAGCGTCGTGCCGAAGCCACGCTCCAGCGGTTCAGCGACCAGGTGGAGGTAGTCGGCCTCCACGGTCTCGATGCGGATCTCAGGGTGCAACAGGTCGGCCAAGCGACACCTCTCTCGTCTCCTGCCCCACCGGGGCGACGAGGCGTTATCCGAATACGCGCCGGGTTAGCGCGAGTAGTACTCGACGACGGCGTTGGGGTTGAAGTACGGCTCCCAGTCACCTGGGCCGGGCTCCGTGACCACGCGGCCCTTGAGGGCCTTGCGGTCGATCTCCAACCAGCCAGCCACATCACGGTTCACGATCTCTTCCGCGAGGATCTTCGCGTAGGTCGAGCGCTTGCCGCGTTCCGTCAGGGAGATTTCCTGACCGGTCTTGAGTCGGGCGGACGGGACGGAGAACTTGCGGCCGTCCACGGCGATGAGGCCGTGGCTGACCAGCTGCCGGGCCTGCGAGCGGGTGCTCGCGAAGCCGAGGCGGTAGACGGCGTTGTCCAGGCGCATCTCGAGCAGGGACATCAGGTTGTTGCCGGCGACACCCGGACGACGCGCGGCGCGCTCGTAGGTGTGGCGGAACTGGCCTTCCATCAGCCCGTAGGCGAACCGGACCTTCTGCTTCTCGATCAGCTGCTGACCGCGGTCCGAGATCTTGCGGCGGCGCATGGACCGTGGCCCCGGGGGGAACGGGCGTCGCAGGACGGCGCACTTCGCCGTCCCGCAGAGCGAGACGCCGTAGCGGCGGCATTTCCGGCACTTGGGCCCTACGTAACGAGCCATGATTCCTCCGAGGTCCTGCGGTCTTCGATCGAAGCGGACGGACTACTGACGCGGGCGACGCCGAGCGCGGCAGCCGTTGTGCGGGATGGGTGTGGTGTCACGGATGGCCGTGACGCGCAGGCCGGCGGCGGAGAGGGCACGGACGGCAGCCTCGCGGCCGGGGCCGGGGCCCTTCACCGTGACGTCCACCTCGCGCATACCGTTTTCCAGGGCGACGGCGGCTGCACGCTCCGCGGAGAGCTGTGCCGCGTACGGCGTGCTCTTGCGGGAGCCCTTGAAGCCCACCACGCCACCGCTCGCCCAGGTCAGCACGTTCCCGTTGGGGTCCGTGACCGTGACGATGGTGTTGTTGAACGTAGACGACACGAAGACGCGTCCGCGCGGAATGTTCTTCCGCTCGCGGCGTCGGGTGCGGGTCGCAGTCTGCTGTTGTCGGGTCCGGCCCATGACGATCCGCCCTCGCTACTTCTTCGTGGCCTTCTTCTTGTTGGCCACTGTCCGACGCGCCCCACGACGGGTGCGCGCGTTGGTCTTGGTCCGCTGGCCGCGGACCGGGAGGCCCTTGCGGTGTCGCGAGCCGCGGTAGCAGTTGATCTCGATCAACCGCTGGATGTGTCCGCGGACCTGGCGGCGGAGGTCACCCTCCACCAGCAGTTCGCCCTCGATGACGGCGCGGAGTCGTGAGACTTCGTCGTCGGTGAGGTCGCGCACCATGGTGGTGGGGTCGACATTCGTCTGCTGCAGGACGCGATGCGCGGTGGGACGCCCGACTCCGTAGATGTACGGAAGCGAGAACGCCACCTGCTTGTCCCGCGGGATGTCAACGCCGGCGATTCGTGCCATGGCGCGTCTCCTAGCCCTGCCGCTGCTTGTGCTTGGCCGTCACACAGATCACTCGGACGTGCCCGTGCCTCCGGATGATCTGGCACTTATCACAGCGCTTCTTCACGGATGCGGACACCTTCATACCGAACTCCTCAAGGCCTTCCGGCCTCCACACCTCTGGCCCCGCTAGCGGAACCGGTAGGTGATCCGTCCACGGCTCAGGTCGTAGGGACTCAGTTCGACGAGAACCTTGTCCCCCAGCAGGATGCGGATGTAGTTCAACCGCATCCGGCCGGACACGCCGGCGAGGACGTGGTGACCGTTGGCAAGCTCGACGTCGAACATGGCGTTCGGACGAGCCTCCTTCACGATCGCCTCGACCTCGATGACCTCTTTCTTCTCACGCGGAACACGCGGTCCGCGCTGTGGTTGCTGCCGGTTGCCCCGTCCTCGTCCCATAGGCTTCGGACTCGCCTCAGTCGAGGCGGGTCAAGACCTCCGGTCCGTCTTCAGTGATAGCCACCGTTTCTTCCCAGTGCGCCGAGAGGCTGCCGTCTGCCATGACGACCGTCCACTCGTCGTCCAGTTCTTCTGTCGCGGCCGCGCCCATGCTGAACATCGGCTCCAGCGCCAGCACCAGGCCGGGCTGCAGGCGAAGTCCGGTGCCAGCGCGGCCGTAGTTCGGCACGTGCGGCTCCATGTGCATCTTGCGGCCGACGCCGTGCCCGCCGTAGCCGGTCACGATGCCGTACTTGCCACCTGCGACCTCGCCGATGGCGTGAGAGACGTCGCCCAGGCGGTTGCCCGCCTTCATCTGGTCGATCCCCGCCCAGAGCGCGCGGCGAGTGGTCTCAACCAACGCACGGGCCTCGTCGCTCGCCTCACCCACCGTGGCGGTGAAGGCAGCATCCGAGACCCATCCCTTGTAGGTGACGCCCAGATCGATCTTGACGATGTCCCCCTCCAGCAGAGCCCGGTCCGGTCCGGCAGTACCCGGGCGGCAACGCCGTCCGGGAGCCGGGATCCCGTGCACCAGTTCCTCGTTGACCGAGTAACAGATGGCACCCGGGTAGGGCGGCTTCCCCATCGGCGCGTAGCCGACGAAGGTACATTCCGCCCCGTGCTCCTTGATCGCCTTCTTGGCCAGTTGGTCGAGTTCGAGGCCGGTGACTCCGGGGCGGATGGCGTCCCAGAGCAAACGGCGCACACGAGCGTTGATACGGCCAGACTGCCGCATCCCCTCGAGCTCCGCCGCCGACTTCAACTCGACAGACATATCAGTGTAGCGTCCTAACGCCTTATGCCGCACCTGGGACGCGGGCAATAGATTCGATCAACCGTGCGGTGATCGCGTCCATTTCCCCAGTCCCATCAATTTCATGCAGTTTGCCCTGTTTGCCGTAGAACTCCGCCAGCGCCTCGGTCCAGGCGCGGTTGGTGTCCAGACGGGTCTTCACGGTGGCCGGCTGGTCGTCCGCGCGCTGGGTGAGGGTGGCCCCGCACTCGTCGCACTTGCCAGCAACCTTCGGGGGCTTGGTCTGGTTGTGGTAGATGGCCCCACAGTTCGGGCAGGACCAGCGGCCTGTCAGACGCGCCATCAGGTCAGATTCTGGCACCTGAATGTAGAGGACAGCGTCGATCTGCTGGCCGCGGCCGGCGAGTGCCTTGTCCAGGGCTTCCGCCTGCGGGATGGTCCGCGGGAAGCCATCCAGCATGAGGCCGACCTGGGCGTCCGGCTTCGCGATGCGCTCGAGCAGCATGCCGATGGTGACCTCGTCCGGGACGAGTTCGCCCTTGGACATGTAGTCCTGCGCGCGCTTCCCGAGCTCGGTGCCAGCCGCTGCAGCCTCCCGGAACATGTCGCCCGTGGAGATATGCAGCAGCCCCTTCTGCGCGGCGAGGAGTTTCGCCTGCGTGCCCTTACCGGCGCCGGGGAGACCAAGGAGGATGAGTCGCATCAGCGGATGAACCCCTCGTAGTTACGCATGGTCATCTGCGCCTCGATCTGGCGCATGGTGTCGATGACGACGCCCACGACGATCAGCAGACCGGTGGCGCTGATCTGCAGCGCCTGCACATTCGTCAGACGGGTCGCGAGGAAAGGCAGGACCGCGACAAAGCCGAGGAACAGCGCCCCGCCCCACGTGATCCGCACCAGGACTCGCGTGATGTAGTCGGCTGTTGGACGGCCGGGCCGGATGCCCGGGATGAAGCCACCCTGGCGCTGAAGCGTCTCCGGCAGGTTCTGCTGCTGGAACATCACCATCGTGTAGAAGAAGGTCATGACCATCACGAGGATGAACGTCCCGAACCAGTAGATGGGCGCCGTCGGGGAAAGCCACGAGGACAAGTGGCCCGCGAAGTTGGCGATCCATTCGACGTCCGCGGTGTTCGCGACGAACTGCGCGAAGGCCGGCGGGAAGATCATGAACGAGGTCGCAAAGATCAGCGGGATCATGCCCGCGCCATTGACCTTCAGCGGGATGTGCGTCTGTCCCTGCTGGCGGTAGAGCCGGCCGCCGCGGAACTGCGACCGCGCGTACTGCACAGGGATGCGCCGCTGGCCCTCGTTGAAGACGACGATCATCGCGATGACCACGATGGCCACGAACGAGAGCAGCAGCAGTCCGCCGATGGCGGCTCCGGTACCGGTGAGGACGCCCTGACCGATAAGCGATGGGAGCCGCGCGACGATGCCGGCGAGGATGATCATCGAGACCCCGTTGCCGAGGCCCTTCTCCGAGATCAGCTCGCCCATCCAGACGAGCAGCATCGTGCCGGCGACCATCGAGAACAGCGTCGCCAGGGTGACGAGGCCCTGGTTGTTGAAGCCGAGGCCAATGGACGTGATGCCGCCGAGCCGCTGGATCAAGAGCAACTGCGCGTAGCCCTGGAACGCGGCCAGCGGCAGCGTGAGCCAGTGCGTGTAGGTCTGGATCTTCTGTCGGCCCGCCTCGCCACCTTCCTGGCTCAACGCGCGCAGGCGCGGCATGAGCGGCGTGGCCAGCTGCATCACGATCGAGGCGGTGATGTACGGATAGACGCCGAGCGCCGCGATGGAGAGGTTCTGCAGCGCGCCACCGGAGAAGATGTTCAGGAAGCCAAGGATGGCGTTGCTCTCGAACGTCTGGCGCAACTGCTCGCGGTCGACGCCCGGGACGGGTACGTGCGCGATCAGTCGGAAGATCAGCAGCATCCCGAGGATGAAGAGGAGCTTCGTCCGGATCTCCGGCTGGCGGAACGCGTCGATCCCCGCCTGAAGAAGGCGGGGACGGCTGTTCGCCTGAGACCCGGAGTTGAAGCCCATGAAGTGCTAGCCCTTCGCCTGGTCGCGGCGGTGCTTGCGGTCGCGCGGCGTGCGGTCAGCGGGTGCGAACTCCTCGAACGTGCCGCCGGAGGCGGAGATCGTCTCCTTGGCAGTGGTCGAGATGCGCGGCGCCTTCACCGTGAGGGCGAACGGCAACTCGCCGCGGCCCAACACCTTGAACGGCTCGTCCGCGCGGCCGAGGATGCCGGCCGCGTGCAACGCTGCACCATCGATGGTCGCGCCGGCGGTGAACCGCTCCGCGAGGACGTCCACGTTCACGGCACGGAACTCCGTGCGGAACGGGTTCTTGAACCCGCGCAACTTCGGGGCACGGCGCACGACGGAGATCTGGCCACCCTCGAACCCGGGGCGGACGCCGCCACGCGCGTTCTGGCCCTTGCGGCCGCGCGTCGCGTAGGTGCCGTGGCCGGAAGCGTTACCGCGGCCGACGCGCTTCGAGGGCCGCTTGGCTCCCTCGGTCTGACTGAGGTTGTGCTGGTCCATGGCTACTGGATCTCCTGAACGGTGACCAGATGGCGCACCTTGCGCACCATCCCGCGGATCGTGCGGTTGTCATCGTGTTCGACGGTCTGGTGCATCTTGCGAAGGCCCAGGGCGCGGACGGTCCGCTTCTGGTCCCACGCGTAACCAATCGCAGACTTCGTGTAGGTGACGCTGATCTTGGCCATCACCAGCTCCTTAGACGCCTGCCAGCGCGAGACGGCGCTCTCGTGCGGCCTTCGGGTCGCGCAGGCTGCGCAGGCCCTTCACGGTCGCGTTGACGACGTTGATCGGGTTCGTGGAGCCCTGCGTCTTGGTGAGGACGTCGGTCACGCCGGCGGCCTCCATCACGGCACGCACAGCGCCACCGGCGATGAGGCCGGTGCCGGTGCGGGCGGGGTGCATGATGACGCGGGTCGCCTTGAACTCGCTGATGAGGTCGTGCGAGAGCGTGCCCTCGCGCATCTGCACCTTGAACATCGTGCGACGGGCGATGACGCCGCCCTTGCGGATGGCCTCCGGCACCTCGGCGGCACGGCCCATGCCGAAGCCGACGCGGCCCGCGCCGTCGCCGACGACGACGATGGCAGTGAACGAGAAGCGACGGCCGCCCTTCACCACCTTGGCGACACGATTGATGAAGACGACCTTCTCGATGAACTCGGGCGTCTCTTCGTCGTCACGACGGCGGTCACGTCGGTCACGGTTGCCGCCGGGGCCACCCGGGCCACCGCGGTCGGGGCCGCCACCGCGGCCACCGCGACCACCACCACCGGGGCGAGGTCCCTGATTGACCATTAGAAGACCAGCCCTTCTTCGCGGGCCGCATCCGCGAGGATCTTCACGCGGCCCGCGTAGCGGAACCCACCACGGTCAAAGATGACCTGGGTGATGCCGTGCTGCTTCGCGCGCTGCGCGACGAGTGCGCCGACCTGCTTCGCGCGGTCGCTCTTGGAGCCGGCGGCGCCAAGCGTGGGTTCGCGGTCGGAGGCGGCGGCCAGGGTGCGGCCCGCGGCGTCATCGATCACCTGCACGTAGATGTGCTGGTTAGAGCGGAAGACGGCCATGCGCGGTCGCTCCGGGGTGCCGGAGACGCGACGCCGGACACGGGTGTGCCGACGGATGCGGGCGGTGTGCGCGTTCTGCTGCGACATTACTTGCCCTTCGTCTTCTTCCCGGCCTTGAGCTTGATCCGCTCGCCGCGGTAGCGCACGCCCTTGCCGTGGTACGGCTCAGGCGGGCGGACTCGACGGATGAGGGCGGCCTGCTGGCCGACCACTTGCTTGTCGTTGCCGTCCACGTGCAACAGCGTGTTCGTCTCCACGACGAAGGCTGCGCCGGGCAGCGGGTGCATCTCCACCGGGTGCGAGTACCCGACAGTCAGCACCAGGTTCTGCCCCTGCAACTGGGCGCGGTAACCCGTGCCCTGCAGTTCAAGCGACTTGCGGAAGCCCGTGGTCACGCCCGTCACCATGTTGGCGACGAGGGCGCGGGTGAGGCCGTGCAGCGCTCGGTTGTCCTTCTCGTCGTTCGGGCGCGTGACGACGACGGTGCCGTCCACGACCGCGACGTGGATATTCGGGTGGATCTCCTGCGTGAGGGTGCCCTTCGGGCCCTTCACTGTGCAGGTGGTCCCGGCCATGGAGATGTCCACGCCAGCGGGGATCGGGACTGGGAGACGGCCGACTCGTGACATCTCGGGCCTACCAGACGTAGCAGAGCACTTCGCCGCCGATACGCCGACGCCAGGCCTCGCGGCCCGACATGACGCCCTGCGACGTGCTCATGATCGCAACCCCGAGGCCACCGAAGACCCGCGGGATTTCTCGCTTGTTCACATACACCCGCAACCCGGGCCGGCTGACCCGGCGGATGCCGGTGATCACGGCCTTGCGGTCCTCACCGTAGGTGAGGTCCAACTTCAAGAACTGGCGCGGACCGTCCACCACATCCTCGATGCCGCGGATGAAGCCCTCCGTGTGGAGGACCTCCGCGACAGCACGCTTCACGGTGGACGCCGGAATCTTGACGTCCTCGTGTCGCGCTTCCGCTGCATTGCGGATGCGGGTGAACATGTCTGCCAGGGGGTCGGACTGGGTCATCCGGTTCGCCTGCCTTCTCCTGCGTGGGTTCCGTTACCGCGCCACCAACATGCCGGTACGGCTACCACGAGGCCTTTTTCACGCCGGGCAACATGCCCTGCAAAGCCAACTCTCGGAACTTGATCCGAGACACACCGAAATCGCGGATGTAGCCGCGAGGCCGCCCGGTGATCTGACAGCGGTTGCGGAACCGGGTCGCGCTGGCGTCACGCGGCATCTTGCCGAGCCGCCAGTAGGCCTGGTCCTTCGCCTCAGCCGAGGCGTTCCCGTCCTTGATCACCGCCACCAACTCGGCACGGCGCTTCGCGTGCAGCGTGACGAGACGCTTCCGCTCCGCGTTCTTGACGAGCTTGGACTCTTTAGCCATCGGGTCCGCCTACTTCTTTGCAAACGGCATGCCGAGAAGCTCGAGCAGCCGCTTGCCTTCTGCATCTGTCTTTGCGGTGGTGACAATGTTCACCTGCAGGCCGCGCACCCGGTCCACCGTGTCGAACGGCAGTTCCGGGAAGATGATCTGTTCCGACAGGCCGAGCGAGTAGTTCCCGCGGCCGTCAAAGGCGTCCGCCGGCACGCCATGGAAGTCACGCACGCGCGGAAGCGCGGCGCCCATCAGGCGGTCCAGGAACTCCCACATCCGCGCACCGCGCAGCGTGACGGCCAGGCCGATCACGTTGCCCTCGCGCAGTTTGAAGTTCGAGATGGCCTTCTTCGAGCGGCGGACGTACGGCTGCTGCCCCGTGATTGAGCGCAGGTCGCCAGTCGCCGACTCGACAGCCTTCGCGTTCTCGATGGCCTCGCCGAGGCCGATGTTCACGGCGACCTTCACGACCGCCGGGACCTGCATGACGTTGTCGTAGCCGAACTCGGTCATCAGCGTCTTCGCGACTTCGTCGTGGTAGCGCGCCTTGAGCCGAGGGCTGGTGGATGTGGCTGTCGCCATTAGTCGATCGCCTCCCCACACTTCTTGCAGGTCCGGACCTTGCGGCCGTCCTCCAGCACCTTGAATCCGACGCGGACCGCGTTGCTGCAGGAGCGGCAGATGACGGCCAAGTTGGACACCGCGATGGGCGCCTCCCGGTCGATGATGCCCCCCGGCTGCTGCGGGCTGGTCGACCGCTGGTGCTTCTTGATCATGTTGATGCCGGTCACGACCGCGCGCCCCGCGTCCGGGTTCACGGCGCGGACGGTGCCACGGCGTCCGCGGTCTTTGCCCGCGAGCACCTGCACCTCGTCGTTCCGCTTCACCTTGGCTGCCACTACAGCACCTCCGGGGCGAGCGAGATGATCCGCATGAAGCGGCGGTCGCGCAGCTCGCGGGCGACGGGCCCGAAGATGCGCGTGCCGCGCGGGTTGCCTTCTTTGTCGTTCACCAGGACCGCCGCGTTCTCGTCGAAGACGATGACCGAGCCGTCCGGGCGCTGGACCGGGAACTTCGTGCGCACGACGACCGCGCGGACGACGGCGCCCTTCTTGATGTTGCCGTTCGGCTGAGCCTCTTTGACGGAAGCGACGATGATGTCGCCCACCGAGGCGTACCGACGCTTCGAGCCGCCGAGGACACGGATGCACAGGAGTTCCCGTGCACCCGAGTTATCAGCGACCTTCAGCCGGGTCTCCTGCTGGATCATCTAGGACGCCCCATCCTCGGCCGCCGCGTGGGCCGCGGAGCGCTGCATCTCGGCGACGAGGTTGCTGTCGAGCGACTCAGGCGCGACCTCAGCGACGGCGCGCTCGGTGAGCACCTCGACGAGCATCCAGCGCTTCAGCTTGCTGATCGGGCGGCATTCCTCGATGCGCACGGTGTCGCCGAGGGTCGCCGAGTTCTGCTCGTCGTGGACGTGGTAGCGCTTCGTGCGCCGGATCACCTTGCGGTAGAGCCGGTGCCGCGCGGCGCGCTCGATCTGCACGACGATCGTCTTGTCGCCCTTGTCGGACACGACGGTGCCCACCCGGCTTTTCCGGTTGACCGCCTGCGCTGCTGCCATCTGGTCAGCGGCCATGGTTATTCCTTGCCCGCGGCGGCATCGATCTCCGCCAGGATCTCGCGCTCCTTGAGGAGCGTCCGTACACGCGCGATGCGCTTGCGCGCCTTCGCGACTTCCGAGTTGTTCGCCAGCTGGCGAGTTGCGGCCTGGAAGCGCAGGTTGAACAGCGCCTGGTGGGCGCTCTCCAGTTCCTGCTTCAACTGGTCGTCCGGCAATGCGCGCAACGAGGTGGTGACTGCACTCACTGGTACGCGTCCTCCTTGCCGATGACTTTCGTGTCCACGGGCAGCTTGTGGTGGGCCTTGCGGAACGCCTCGCGCACCGCAGCCTCCGGCACGCCGGCGACCTCGAACATCACGCGGCCACGCTTCACGACGGCGACCCAACGGTCGGTCGCGCCCTTGCCGCCACCCATGCGGACTTCGACCGGCTTCTTGGAGACCGGCTTGTCCGGGAAGATGCGGATCCACACCTTGCCGCCACGGCGCAGGGTGCCCGTGATGGCGCGGCGGGCAGACTCGATCTGACGTGCGTCCACCCAAGCCGTGGTCTGCGCCTGCAGGCCCCACTCGCCGAAGACGACGGTGTTGCCAGAGTGCGCGGCGCCACGGCGGTGGCCACGGAACGACCGACGGAACTTGGTGCGGCGGGGCATCAGCATGGTGCTATTCCCCTTCCACCGTCGTGACGACCAACGGGTTGGTGTCCGGGGTCACGTCGCCCTTGTAGATCCAGCACTTCACGCCGATGGTCCCGAAGGTCGTCCGGGCGTCGGCGCGGCCGAAGTCGATGTCAGCGCGGATGGTGTGCAGCGGCACGCGGCCCTGCATCTCCTGCTCCACGCGGGACATCTCCGCACCGCCCAGGCGGCCGCCGATCTTCACGCGGCACCCCAGGGCGCCTCGCTGCATCGTGCGCTGGACGGACTGCTTCATCGCGCGGCGGAACGCCACGCGGCGCTCCAGCTGGTCAGCGACCGAGCGTGCGACGAGGTAGGCGTCCAGCTCCGGGACGCGGATCTCTTCGATGTTGAGGCGGATGCGCTTGTCCGTGGAGTGCTGCAGGAGGGCCCGCAACTGCTCCGCGTTCTGCCCACCGCGGCCGATGACGATGCCGGGCTTCGCCGTGTGCACCGTCATGGTGACCTGGTTCGCGTTGCGGTCGATGGTCACCTTGGAGACACCCGCCTCAGGCAGGGTCTTCATGATGAGGTCGCGCAGGCGCATGTCCTCGAGTACGAGGTCGGCGTACTGGGTGTGCCGGGCGAACCACTTGGACTGCCAGTCCTTGGTGACGCCGACACGGAACCCGTACGGGTGAATTTTTCGACCCATTAGAACTGGTTCCCCTCGACGACCACTTCGATGTGGCTGTAGCGCTTCACCATGGGCGCCGTGCGGCCGCGGGAGCGGGCGCGGAAGCGCTTCAGCGTGCGGGCGTCACCAGCGGAGGCACTCTTCACGCGCAACCCGTCCGGGTTCACGTCGAAGTTGTTCTCAGCGTTGGCAGCGGCCGACTTCACGACCTTCCAGACGATGCGGGCGCTGCGCTGCGGCATGAACTGCAGCAGGTTGAGCGCCTCGTCCACGGGGCGACCTTTGATGGCGTCGAGGATCAACCGCACCTTCTGAGGGGCGATCGGCTGGTCCTTGGCGAGAGCACGCACTTCCATCAGCGCTTCCTCGTGGTGACTTCAGACTTGCCGCGGTGCCCGCGGAACGTCCGCGTGAACGCGAACTCGCCGAGCTTGTGCCCGACCATGTTCTCCGTGCAGAAGACCGGCACATGGCGCCGGCCGTCGTGGACGGCGATGGTCATGCCCAGCATCTCGGGCATGATCGTGCTCGCGCGCGACCACGTCCGGATGATTTCGCGACGGTCCGCAGCCCCCACCGCCAGCACCTTCTTCAGGAGCTTGGGGTGGACGAACGGCCCCTTCTTCGTTGAGCGCGACATCCGTCCCCCTTACCGCCGGCCCTGCGAGCGACGACGCACGATGAACTTGTCCGTGCGCTTGTTGCTGCGGGTCCGGTATCCGAGCGCCGGCTTGCCCCAGGGCGTCTTCGGCCCGGGCATACCGACCGAGGTCTTGCCTTCACCACCACCGTGCGGGTGGTCGACCGGGTTCATCACGGAACCACGGACTTCCGGGCGGCGGCCGCGGTGGCGCGCTCGTCCGGCCTTGCCCAGCTTCAACTGCTGGTGCTCGCCGTTGCCGACGACGCCGACCGTCGCTCGGCAGCCTTCTGGCACGCGGCGCATTTCGCCAGACGGCAGGCGCAGCAGCGCGTAGCCGTTCTCCTTGGCCATCAGCTGGATGCCGTTGCCAGCGGAGCGGCCGAGCTGGCCGCCCTGACCGGGCGACATCTCCACGCAGTGCACGATGGTGCCCGTGGGGATATTCGCAAGCGGCAGGCAGTTCCCGCGGGCGACCGGGGCGTCCGGCGAGGACACCACCGCGTCACCCACCTTCATCCCGTCCGGCGCCAGCATGTAGCGCTTGTCACCGTCCGCGTAGAAGACGAGGGCGATGCGTGCCGAACGACCGGGGTCGTACTCGAGCGCCGTGATCTTGCCGGGCACACCGATCTTGTCGCGCTTGAAGTCGATGATCCGGATGAGGCGCTTCGCACCACCACCACGGTGCCGGACGGAGATCTTGCCGCCAGAGCGGCCGTCAATCCGGCTCTTGGAAATGGTCAGCGACTTCTCCGGAGCCTTCTTGGTGAGCTCCTGGAAGGTGAAACCCGTGGCGCCGCGGCGTCCGGGGGAGGTAGGGCGGAACTTACGGATCGGCATCGCCTAGATCCCCTCGAACAATTCGATCGTGTCGCCCGCCTTGAGCGTCACGATGGCCTTCTTCCACGAGGCCGGGTCAGCGCCGGGGCGGCCGGAACGAGTCCGCTTCCGCTTGTTGCGCTGCATCGTCGTGTTCACTTCTTCGACGGTGACGTTGAAGGCGCGCTGGACCGCATCTTTGATCTGCGGCTTGTTCGCACCGTTGGCGACCTCGAAGACGTACTTGTGGAGGGCGGCCAGGGCCGTGCTCTTCTCCGTCACGATCGGACGGCGAAGCACCTCGTACGGATGGATTTCCTTGGGCATCGCTTACGCCTCCACCCGGTCGCGCTTGGCGGCGCGCTCGCCACCCCACAGCGCCTCGATGCGACGGACAGCGGCCACCGTCAGCACCAGGTGCTTGTGGGCCAGCATGTCGGCCACGCTCAGCGTGTCCGCCGGGACGACGCGCGCGCCATCCACGTTGCGGGCAGACATGAACACCATGCGGTCCGGCGCACCGGTGACGATGAGGGCGGACTGCCCCGCACCCGTCGCCGTCAGCATCCCGACCATTGCCTTCGTCGACGGGGTCGCGAGGCCGAGGCCGTCGACCACCGTCAGGCGCGCTTCCGCGGCACGCGAGGAGAGCACGGAGCGGATCGCCAGGCGGCGCATGCGCTTCGGCAGCTTCTGCGTGTAGTCGCGGGGGCTCGGCCCGAAGACGACGCCACCACCGCGGTGAAGAGGGGAGCGGATGCTGCCCTGACGGGCCATGCCGAGCCCCTTCTGGCGGCGGATCTTGACCGTGGAGCCCTCGACCTGACCACGGGTCTTCGTCGAGTGCGTGCCGGCGCGGCGAGCAGCGAGCTGGGCGACCAGCGTCTGGTGGACGACGTGCAGGTTCGGGTCGATCCCGAACACGGCGTCCTCGACGTCGATCTGCTCCTTGGCCTGTCCGGCCAGGTCTACGACTTGGAGCTTCATTCCGAAGCCTCGCTCTCGCCGGCGTCTTCGATGGTGCCCGGCACGGCCGCGGCCACGAAGCCCTTCACGGGCTTACGGCGGCCGACGTCGACGGTCACAATCCCGCCGCGCGGGCCGGGGACGGAGCCTTCGATGAACAGCAGGTTCCGCGCCGGGTCGTTGGCGACCACGAGCACGTTCAGGACGGTGCGGGTCACGGCGCCCATGTGGCCGGCCATGCGCTGCCCCTTGTAAGTGCGGCCCGGCGTGGTGCCGGAACCGACAGAACCCGGAGCGCGGTGCCGGTCGGACTGGCCGTGCGTCTTCGGACCGCCACGGAAGTGGTGCCGCTTCACGCCACCGGCGAAGCCCTTGCCCTTGGAGGTGGCCGTCACGGCCACATACGTCCCCGGCTCGAAGGCCTCGCACGTGATGGCCTGGCCGAGGGTGAACCCGGACACGTCATCGGTGCGGAACTCCTGCAGGCGGGTGAGCACCTGCCGGTCGAGGCCTGCCGCGCGCAGGTGGCCAGCCTCTGGCTTGTTGGTCCGCTTGCGCGCCCCACCGAACGCCAGTTGCACGGCGGTGTAGCCGTCACGGTCTGGCGTGCGGATCTGGCTCACGTAGTTGGGGCCGAGCTCGATCACGGTGACGCCGCGTACGTGGCCGGAGCCGTCGTACAAGCGCATCATGCCGGCCTTGCGTCCGATCATCCCGGTGGTCATGCCGGCGTCCTTACAGCTTGATCTCGATGTCCACACCAGACGGCAGTTGAAGCCGCATGAGCGTGTCCACCGTGCGCGACGTCGGCTCCAGGATGTCGATCAACCGCTTGTGAGTGCGGGTCTCGAACTGGTCGCGCGAGTCCTTGTCAATGAACGGGGAGCGCATCACGGTGTAGCGCCGGATGCGCGTGGGCAGCGGCACGGGGCCGGCGACCACAGCGCCGGTGCGCTGGGCCGATTCCACGATCTGCTTCGCCGAAGCGTCCAACACGCGATGGTCGAACGCTTTCAGCTTGATGCGGATGCGCTGTTGAGCCATGCCGGTCCCCTGTCGTCCCTGTGTTCCGTCAGTGCTCTTCAGTTACTCGATGATCTTGGTGACGACGCCAGCGCCCACCGTCCGGCCACCCTCGCGGATGGCGAAACGCAGGCCCTCTTCGATGGCGATCGGGTAGATCAGCTCGATGTTCATC
>SCVR01000325.1 GCA_004296805.1 Dehalococcoidia bacterium | reverse complement strand
TGGGACTACTCGACAGGCGTCTCGGTCGAGGTCTCTGCCGGCGCCTCTGCCAGGGTCTCAGCGGGCGTCGCCGCGGCGCCCTCGTCGTCGGGCTGCTGTTGTGCGAGGTCGGCCTGAGCCTGCTGCATTGCAGCCTGCATTGCCGTCAGCACCGGCTGGTCATCGCGCATCGCTGCGCGCGCCTGCTGGTCCTCGGCACGTGACTCCTGCCGGGCCGAAGCCGCGACCGCAGCCTTCCGCGACTCCTCCGCTGCGCGCTCGATGCGGGCAGCAAAGCGCGGGGCGAGGTTGACCGCCTCGTCCGGGAACAGTCGCACCGCGTCCTCAGGCATCTCCGTCGTCCGGCCGTCCTGATCGAACTGCCAGCCACGGATCATCGCCTCGGTGCGCGCTTCGCGGAGCGAGAGGCCCAGACGATGCCGGTCGTGCTCGATGCGCACGATCTTCAGCGGAACCACGTCGCCCTCTTCCACGACCTCCTCCGGGTGACCGATACGACGGTCTACCAGCTCGGAGACGTGGACGAGGCCTTCCACCGGCCCAGGGAGCCGGGCGAAGGCACCGAAGGCGACGAGCTTCGTGATCACACCCGGGACCACATCGCCGACCTGGTAACGGGTGATGAGCTGTTCCCACTGCTCGGGGGCCGCGCGGCGGATCGACAGGGCGATCTTCTTCGTGTCCTGGTCGATGCGCATGACGAAAACGTTGACCTCGTCGCCCACCTTGAACAGGTCCTCGGGCTGCGCGTTGCGGTCCCACGACAGCTCGGAGAGGTGGACGAGGCCATCAGCACCACCGAGGTCAACGAACACGCCGAAGTTCCGGATCGACGTGATGCGGCCCAGCCGGATCTCGCCCTCGTGCAGTTCGTCCAGCAGACGGTCCTTCTGCTCCGCCCGCCACTCCTGCAGCGCGGCGCGCTCGGACAGGATGACGCGGTTGCGCCGGCGGTTGATCTCGATGACCTTCAGGCGGAGTTCGCGACCGACCTGTGCGGACAGCGGGTTCGTGCCGTCCGTGCCAGGCTTCGCGCCCACTACCTGCGACATGGGGATGAACGCGTTCACACCTTCGACGTTCGCCAGCAGGCCGCCCTTGTTGTAGCCGGTGATCTCCGCCTCGAAGATCTCGCCGCTCTCGAAGCGGTCCTGCAACGTGCGCCAGCCCTGCTCGCCCCGTGCGCGGTCGATCGACAGGCCGACTTGGCCTTCCGAGGTCTCAGGGTTCGAGACGTACACCAGCACCTTGTCCCCGGGCTGCACCTTCGTCAGCGGGTCAGCGCCAAGCGAGTGCATCTCGCCGGCCGGCACGACGCCTTCCGACTTGAAGCCGATGTCCACGAGGATGCCGTCACGTTCGACACCCATCACGGTGCCTTCAACCACCTCGCCGCGGCGCAATTGGCGCGGTTCCTGAGCCTCCACGCTGAGATCGGAAGAG
>SCVR01000324.1 GCA_004296805.1 Dehalococcoidia bacterium | reverse complement strand
TCCCGGATGTAGGGGAGGCCTCGTCAGTTGTCAGACACGCGCGTAACGCACGAGTGCATGCCCCGTCACCGCCCCCGGCGCGATCCCCGTGAGCGCGCCAGTCACCAGCGCGAGCGGAATCGCGAGGAGTGTCGGGACTTCCGAGGCCAGACCGATGCCCGCGAAGGAGACCGCAAGGCCCGCCGACCAGCCCACGGCATTCGCCACGATCCAACGTTCGACGGCGGGCACGTGCCCGCGCAGTGCGAACGCCTGTGCACCGCCGAGGACAGCCCCCAGCGCGACGCCGAGGATCGCCCACAGCCACAACACGTCGGACGGATCGACGGATGACGGCAGCGACATCGCGACGCCCGCACCGATGACCCACGCGCCCACCGCCCCGGCCGTCGTCGCGAGGATCCACGCCCTCCTCGACACGTCGGGGAGCACCTCGCGCAGCACGCGGTGCTGGGACCAGCCGACGGAGATGCCTTCGAGGCCTCCCGACGCGCTCATCAGGACGAAGAGCAGTACCTGGAGCGCCGTCGAGGCGTCGTCAGGGACGAACGCCATCGCCAGCAACCCGATCAGCCCCACCCCACCGAGCCCGACGAGCTCCCCGGCAACGAAGTGCGCCACCCAGCGCGCCCACAGCGATCGAGGGGTGCGTGTCATAGTGGGAGCATCGCACGCAGCCTCGCGGTTTGCCGCCCGATCTCCGGCCCCCGTAGGATGGCTGCACGGCCCTCGGAGGGGTCGCATAGTGGTCTAGTGCGGGCGCCTGCTAAGCGCTTGTCTCGGGTTTCCGGGACCGAGGGTTCGAATCCCTCCCCCTCCGCCAGCCCCCGCACCGGAGGCCCAACTTAAGGACTGGCCCGTGGCCACCTTCCATATCTGGACTCTCGGCTGCCAGATGAACCAGGCCGACTCGCTCAAACTGGCGGCCGGCCTCGAACGTCTCGGCTACCACGCGGTCGAGGACGACACGGCGGCCGATCTCGTCGTCATCAACACGTGCTCGGTGCGCCAGCACGCCGAAGACCGCGCATACGGCCGCCTCGGCATCCTCAAGCAACGCCGCCTCGAGGGCTCCACCGCCAAGATCGTCGTGATGGGCTGCATGGTCGGGCCGAAGACGGACGACCTCCGGCGTCGCTTCCCCGTCGTCGACGAGTGGGCGCGCCCGCAGCAGTTCGACGGCATCCTCGCGATGGCCGCCGAGGCGCGTGACGCCTCGGACGGTGAACTGGGATCGCTGCTCGCGGGCGGGATGACGCGGACGTACTCGCTGCCGAGCGGGCCGACGGCGTATGTGCCGGTGATCCACGGCTGCGACAAATTCTGCACCTATTGCATCGTCCCGCTGCGTCGCGGCCGCGAGGCATCGCGACCGGTCGACGACATCCTCGATGAGGTGCGCTTCCTCTCGGACCACGGCGTGCGCGAGGTGACGCTGCTCGGCCAGACCGTCGAGGCGTACGGGCACGATCTGCC
>SCVR01000323.1 GCA_004296805.1 Dehalococcoidia bacterium | reverse complement strand
TGCGAATAGGTGTCCGAGGTGATGCTCATCTGCGAATGGCCGAGCACTTCCTGCACCACCTTCATCGAAACGCCCTGGGCGAGCATGTAGGTCGCTGCCCCGTGGCGGAGGTCGTGGAGTCGAATCCGACGTCCGGTGATCCCCGCCTTCTTGAGCAGATCCTGGAACTCGTACCGGACCATCCGGTCGCTGAGCGGGAGACCGTGATCGCCCGTGAAGGCGAGGTCCCACTCGTTCAGCCATACGGGCGCCGCGAGGCGACGCTCGACCTCCTTCGTCCGGTGCGCCTTCAGGATCGCGACGGCCGCCGCCGGTAGCACCAGCGTCCGCCGGCTCTTCTCCGTCTTCGGCTCGCCGAGCGCGAAGACCTCGTCGTCGTCCGGCTTCCGAGCGGCGACCGGCGTCCGGTACAGGATCTGTTCGATCCGGACCGTACCGCCCTCGAGGTCGATGCGACTCCACGACAGGCCGAGCACCTCACCAATCCGCATCCCCGTCGCCCCGAGGGCGACGAACAGCGCTTCGAGTGAGTGCCCCTTGCAGGCGGCGAGGAATCGCTTCATCTCCGCAGGCGTGAGCGGCTCAACCTTGTACCGCCTCGCGCGCGGCGCGCTCACCAGCCGCGCGACGTTCTTCTCGACGTAGCCGTACCTGAAGGCGATCTCCAGGGCACGACGCAGGATGATGTGGTGATTCCCCACCGTCCTCGCGCTGAGCCCTGCCTCGATCTTTCCCTGCATGTACGCCCGCACGTCCGTCGGCGTCAGAGAACGCACCCGACGATGGCCGAGTGCCGGGATGAGGTGGCCGTTGCACACACTCGCGTACTGCTCATGCGTGCGCGGCCGCAGCGTCGGCCGGACTTCAGTGTCCAACCAGCTCTTCAGCCAGTGCTCGACGGTCCAACGCTCCGATTCGGCGTCGAGCCCGAGCCCGGCTTTCACCTTGAGTTGCTCCAGCTGCACGATGGCTGCGGCCCTCGTCTCAGTGATAGCGCGCCGCCGGTAACGCTTCCCGCCCGACTTGAAGCCGAGACTGAGCGCCGCGACCCACTTCCCGTCACCCCGCTGGTAGATGCTTCCTTCGCCCGGGCCCCTTCGCCCGGCCCCTGATCGTTGACTCATCTGCTTCTACTTCCCGCGTCGCCGCAGGCGGCGAACGGCGTATTCAGTGATCACTGCGTCTCCTCCTTTCGGACTCCCGGGCGCCACACTCGCAGAGCGAGAAACCCACCCCGACACGATACGACAGGGCAGGAGACCCGCCCGACCGAGTCTGGCATCCCCGGAGCCCCGCCCTTCACCGCCTCGGGAGCGGTGAAGGCGTCCCGTCGGCATCGACCTGATTCGCGGCCCACGACCGCAGCGCCTCGACCAGGACCAGCCTCCGCCGGCCGACCTTGAACGACGGCACGTCTCCAGCCATGACCAGGGGATACAGCGCGCCCCGCGAGATGCCGAGCATCTCGGCGGCCGTCTCGACATCGACCGCGATCCGCTCCTCTACTGGCATTGCGCGAGCCCCTCCCCTCTCCGTCCGGGGCCGTCTGCGCACACCCTGGACTCCGCCGTGGGCAACGGACCACGCGGAGCCGGAATCCCCGAGTCCCGCGACGTGGCGGTGGTGACGCGCGCCCACACCGAGCCGAACGCTCCGCCACCGCCCTGCGCGATACGCCACTCCGCCGTCGTGAACAGCGGCATGGCCTGCGCGACTTCTGTCGCCGCCCGGATCACTCGCCGCTCAGCGGCGTCGTCCGCGCAGACAAAGAGCAACAGCGGTTCCTCCGCGAACCGGCCGCGCCAGGCACCGCCCTCGTAGTAGCGCCGGTATCCCTCGAACTTCCCGCGGAAGTCACCGCCGTCGAGCGTGCCGCGGTCGTACTCGAGAAGAATCGCGAATCGTCTTCCTGCCACCTCGACGACTCCCGAGGCGTCGGGACGGATCGCCGACGCGCGCCCATGAGCGTCGGCGAATCCGTGCGCCGACTCCACGTCGTTGCGCGCGTCGACGAGACGTCCACCGACGGCACGAACATCGGCCGCCAGCCGGGCGAGGAACCGATTGACGCCGATCGCGTGCTCGACGTGACGAACGCCCGACTGCCCGTCGCCGGCCCACAACTTCTTCGGCTTGACCCGGCCACTCGCCTGCAGCGCCGCCGCGGTGACGCCGGCGCGCCTCGCCAGGAACTCGATGCCCTTCTCCGTGAGGACGTATCGCACTTCGGTGTCAGCGTGCATGTGAACCTCCTTCTCACTGACGGCACGGCCACCCGGAGCAGGCGCCCTGCGGACCAGGCCGCAGCGGATGACCCATTCGAGCCGCCGGTCGATGAGCGTCCTTGATTCAGTCCTGAAGACGGCGAGCTCATCCGCCGCGAGTGGCGGATGCTGCCCCAGCCACTCGACGACTGCGCGGTCACCCGGCTCGAGCACGACCGCGAGGGCGCCGATCTGCCACCAGAGCGGGCCGTCCGGGCGATGCATCACGTCAGCGCGCGCCCACGCGCGGAGCGATTCACCGCGCTCGCATACGACGCTGGTGGCGCGGTCAGGGGATTCGCTCAGCCGGGGCGCCGTGAACGCCGGCGGCTCCCCCCACCCCACGACGTCGATCAATCGCACGGCATCACCGTCACCGGGCCGCCGCCAGATGGGGCCACCCACGCCCGGCGTCGCCAGCGCCGCGCGGGTGGTCAGGAGGACGAACGGGACCGTGAACGGGTGGTCGCTCCGCGCCCTCAGAAGGGCCCGTTCCCAGGCGGACCGCTCGTGTTCCCCCGGGCAGACCACCAAGACCAGCGGCAGGCCACCCTTCCCCCAGAGCCGGTCGAGCGCCGTCCGCGCGTCAGTCCAGGCGCGGACGCGAGACCGCCGATGGGAGTCGGGTGCGAGCACCCGGTCCCACACGATCAGGAAGGGGGCCCAGGTATCCCCGTCTCGCAGGCAGCCGTAGCCGTTCGCCCCCGCTGGCCACCACCGCTTCCGCCCCGCCAGCCTCAGCGGCAACGAGCGGGCGTCGACGAGTTCCGCTTCGCCCGTGCGACGCACATGCGCCGCGAGGTCCGCGAGCAGGCGGTTGATGCCGACGGTGATCTCGAATCGGGTGACCCGCTCCAGCGTCTCGCGGGGGCCGACGGGCAGCTCCCGCTCGATCTTCGTGAGGCCGACGGCGCTGGCCAGCGCCGGCACCGCGCGCACGCGAACGAGGTATCGCCGACGCGGTTGCAGCTCCGGGGAGGTCGGCTCGAGCGACTCGATCCACGCGAGGCGCGTGAGCTCCGCGATCAGCCGGCGGACGGTGTGCTCGCCGAGATCGAGCAGCCGTGCCAGCTCTGCGTCGCCACACAGCGGCAGCCGGGCGATCCAGTCGAGGCACCGGTAGAGGTGAGTCTTGAGTTCGGTCATTCCTGACTCCGGTGGTCATTCCCGCGAGCGGGCCTGTGTGGCGTTGCTGCGGGTTCAGGCGCTTCGACAAGCGCCGTGTGGCTCGTGTTGTCGTCCGTCTCGATCGGCAGCGGCGCCTGCGTCGCTGCGACCGCGGTCGCGGCCTCTCTCAAGACCCGGCCGTCGCCGAGATCGCTCGGGAAACGCGCCGCGAGAATCTCCGCGATCTCCGCCGCGACCTGATCGCGCGGACGCCCGTACCGCTGGGCGGAACGCGCCGCGATCGCGCGCGTCCGGTCCGGGTCGGCGGGAGGCGGGGGATCGACGCGTACCGTGAACGCCGGTGGGCGCGCGAATCCGTCCCACCAACGCGCATAGGCGGAGAAGTCGTCGAGCGAGACGACATCTTCGACTTCGAGCTCGCCCCCGAGCTCCGGCAACAACCGCCGCGCATCCTCGGCGCTCGCGCCGAACACCGTGAGGCCGTCGCTGTTCGCGAGGATGGTGGGC
>SCVR01000322.1 GCA_004296805.1 Dehalococcoidia bacterium | reverse complement strand
CTGACGCGTCAGGAGCAACGTGCGCATGCAGTGCCGCCCTCACGCGACGTTCGAACGCGCCAGTGAGCCGGGTGCGGGGATGGCCATCGCGAGGTCTGGTCACACACGGAGCGTACCGCGCAAGCGGGCCGCCTACGGTTTCGAAGGAGCGGGAGTGCCGGGGTCCGCCGCGGACACATCGAAGGCCGCTTCCCACCAGCGTTCACCAGGCTTCCGCTGCTCCTTGGGGGCAGCCGGCGCCGTCACCTCAACCAGTGTCTCGCCGGGCTTCACGTACCCGAACTGCTGACGCGCAAAACCTTCGATGTACTCGTCCGACTTGAGGTAGGTCAGGAGGCCCTGGAGCTCCGCCCGTTGCCGGCGGAGTTGCTCGACCTCGGCGAAGACCTCGCGCTCTTGTTGGCCGACGCGATGCGCCTGCACCGCTGTCTGGGCCATGGCGTAGAGAAACAGCCCAAGCAGCAGCAAGGCGATGGCGAGCACCATCTGAGCAGGGCCGAACGTGGGGAGGCGAAGTGACACGGTGCTGGGGCACCCTCAACCGGTCTCACCCGAGGAGACCATCCCGCCTGAATCTGGACACTACCGGATTGGCTGATCGAGGACAAGCGCTGGAGACGCATTACGCGGCATTACGTCGCGCCGAAGCAGTCGAACTACTTGGCCCACTGCGCCTTCACGGCGTCCAGCAGGGCCACGGCGGCATTCCGAGGATCGCGCTCGCGCTTCGCCACGGCGTCCACGAGCGCATCGAGTGCCCCCGTCGTCGAGGCCGCAGCGAGCGCCTCGCGGTGGAGCGCCGCGCGAGCGAGGGCGATCAACTGCCGCGTGGCCTGCGCCCGGCGCTCCTCCACGGCGTGGACAGAGGAGGTGATGTGGGCGTGATGCCGATCGATCGCGTCGACGAGCTCCGGGACGCCCTCGCCGGTGCGCGCCACGGTCTTCAGGATCGGTGGCTCCCACGATCCGAGGTGGGCAATGGCGAGCAGCGCCTTCAGCTGCGTCAGCGCTGTGTCCGCACCCGCGAGGTCGGACTTGTTCACGGTCATGACCTGCGCGACCTCCATGAGGCCGGCCTTCATCGACTGCACCTCGTCGCCGCCGCCGGGGTTTGCGACCAGCACGGTCGTGCCCGCAGCGTTCGCGACTTCGACCTCGTCCTGGCCCGCACCCACCGTCTCGATCATCACCACATCGAACCCGGCAGCATCGAGGACATCGACCACTCCAGTCGCGGACTCAGAGAGGCCGCCGAGGTTGCCGCGGCTCGCCATAGAGCGCAGGAAGACGCCGCCGTCCGCCGTCAGGTCCTGCATGCGGATGCGGTCGCCGAGGATGGCGCCGTGCGAAAACGGCGAGGACGGATCGATGGCCACGATGCCGACGGTGCGGCCTCGCTTCCGCTCTTCGCGCGCAAGCGCGCCGACAAGCGTGGACTTGCCGGCGCCCGCGGAACCGGTGATGCCGATGGTCTGCGCACGCCCGGTCTTCGGGTAGATGCGCGCGAGGACCTCGCGGCCGATGGCACTGTCCGCCTCGACGTGCGTGATCGCTCGCGCCAGCGCACGGCGGTTACCAGCGAGGACGCCCTCGACGAGTTCGGATGCGGTGTCGACGCCGCCAGCCGGCGGGGTCATGCGCGTACGGGGGCGTGCTCGC
>SCVR01000321.1 GCA_004296805.1 Dehalococcoidia bacterium | reverse complement strand
GGTCTTCGCTCGGCATCGAGATCTGCAAGACCGGGATGTCCGCTTCCGGGTACATCGCCAGCAACGGCACGTACGCGCCATGGTCCAGCCCGCGCTCGGGGTCGTCGAGGACGGGCTGGACGTCCGACATCAACTTGCGTACCCGTTCCGCCAGCCACGGTGCACCCGGAGCCGCGTACGTGACCTCGTAGTACTTCCGAGGGAAACCGGAGAAGTCGTAGAACAGCGGCACGGTCGTCGTCGCGCCGATGGTCAACGGGTTCGACTCCCAGTGCGCCGAGACCACGAGGATGGCGGTCGGCCTCGGCAGGTCGGCGGACCAGGCGGCGAGTTCGCTCGGCCAGATCGGGTCATCCATCAGCGGTGGCGCGCCATGGGTGAGGTAGAGGGCGGGCATCCGGCCGCGAGGCTCTCGATGCGTTGTCGTGACTGCTTCCATCGTGCCCGCCTCTCGTTCGTCCTCGATGATCGCACGGCCCGCAGTTAGGCCGCCGCGACGACGTCTTCCTTCACCTCAGCGTCGATGCTGAGTTTCACCTTGCGGCCGACCAGGACACCGCCAGCCTCAAGGGCCACGTTCCAAGTCAATCCGAAGTCCTCGCGGTCGAGTTCACCGGTGAGCGAGAAGCCGAGGTGGCGGCCGCCCCACGGACCCTGGACGGGGCCGGTGTACTCGCCCTTGAGCACGACCGGTCGGGTGACGTCCTTGATGGTGAGGTCGCCCACCAGTTCGAGGTCATCACCATTTCGTCGCACTTCGCGGCTGACGAAGGTCAGCGCCGGGTACTGGTCGACGTTGAAGAAGTCGGCGCTCTTCAAGTGGTTGTCACGGTCGTCGCTGCCGGTGGTCAGGCTGGCGGCCACGACGGTAGCGCGCACGAACGACGCCTCGGGGTTGCGCTCGTCGAGGTGGACCTCGGCGTCCATGTCCGTGAAACGCCCCTTCACGGTGGCGACCATCATGTGCTTCGTGGAGAAGCCGAGTTCGATGTGCTGCTTGTCGAGTGACCAGGACATAACGTTGATTCCCTTCGTGTGTGGCCCTGACTGGTTCCCCCTTGTGTGGGGACGGGGAGTTGGTTATCCTCGGTGTGTCAGTTCCTCTTTGTTCCTGACCAATGATTAGCCAGAACTCAGTTCTTGGGAAGACGGCACTTTGAAGTGCGTCGGGCACTTCGAGGTAACCGGGGCAGAACCCTCGGAGTCGGGAGGCCCTCGATGGGCGCAGAAGCACTCACAGATCCAACGGCACGGGCCGGGGACGCCTGCCTGGTGCGCGAGGTCCTCGACCGTGTGGGGGACAAGTGGTCAGTCCACGTCATCCATCTGCTCGGGAACGGGACGCTGCGCTTCAGCGACCTCCGCCGGAGCATCGATGGCATCAGCCAGCGCATGCTGACCGTGACCCTCCGAGGTCTGGAGCGGGATGGCCTCGTGACCCGCACTGTCTACGCGGTGGTCCCACCACGAGTCGAGTACACCCTCACGCCTCTCGGAGAGACCTTGCTGCAGACGATCTGCGACCTTGTCCGCTGGGCAGAGGCACACACCGCGGATGTCGATGCCGCCCGCGTCCGCTACGACACCGGCGAGACTGGTGAGGCTGCTGGAGGCTAGTCTGCACGCGCACTCGAGGGGACGCCGAGGATGGACATGCAGGAACAGTGGTCCATGGTCGGCCGACTGGCGATTGCCGCCATCCTCGGGGGGCTCGTCGGTGTGGAGCGCGAGTATCGCGGTTACCCGGCGGGTGTCCGGACAATCGCGCTCGTCTGCCTCGGCTCCGCACTCTTCACCGAGATGTCGTCGACCTTCGGAGGGTCGGACTCGGCGCGGGTCGCCGCCCAGATCGTCACCGGCATCGGCTTCCTCGGCGCGGGCGTCATCGTCCGTGAGGGTGTGACGCTCCACGGGGTGACCACAGCCGCCACGATCTGGACCTCCGCAAGCCTCGGCATCGCCGTCGCGCAGGGGTTCTACGTCGTCGCCGTCTTTGTCGCCCTCATCGTCGTGGCACTCCTGGAGGCGAACCCGCTGACGAAGCGGCTCAGTCACGTCGGCTGGCAATCAGCCGGTGAAGGCGAGTCCCATCCCGAGTAAGCGGCAACGATCTGGTGATCTGATGTTCGCTCGTCGCCTAGTCCGTGGCGCGCACGACTGATGTCGACGCTGTACGTGCGCGCCGCACCACGCGCAGGAGCGGAGTTGAGATCCGTATAGAACATATGTACGCTATAGGGGCCGGTGGCAGAC
>SCVR01000320.1 GCA_004296805.1 Dehalococcoidia bacterium | reverse complement strand
TCGGCGTGGGCATCGCGGTCGTAGCGCCGGGTTTCTCGACGATCGGGCTCCCCCTTGCCCCTTGAGGGGCGAGGGGGCTGGGGGGAGTGGGGTGAATCCCAGTCTTTCATCCCCTCCCCCGAGGGGAGGGGCAGGGGTGGGGCCGCTCGTCGCGCAGCGATGGCGGTACGAATGCTTCGACGGCGGAAGGAGACACCGATGGACATCGCGACGATGCGCACCCGCATCCGCCAGGACCTGCGCGACCCCTCGGGCGACCGCTGGGACGACGACACCCTCGACCGCCACATCGAGCGAGCCGTGCGCGAATGCTCGCTCGCCGCTCCGCTCGAGGTCACGGCCACCATCGAGTCCACGGGCGCGCGCGACCTCTCGATCGCGGCGCTCGCCGGACGCGTCACGATCGAGGCGGTCGAGTGGCCGGCGGGCCAGTACCCGCCCGCCTACGTCGCCTTCTCGATGTGGGGCGACACGCTGACAGTCGAGACGGTGTCGCCGCCGCCTGCGGGCGACGATGTGGTGGTGCGTTACGGCGCGCTCCACACCCTCGACGGCGACGGGACGACGCTGCCCGAGCGGTTGCAGGACCTCGTCGCCACGGGCGCAGCGGCGTATGCGGCGATCGAGTGGGCGGCCTACGCCGTCGACCGGCTGAACACCGGCGGCGACGACACGTGGCGGCACTTCCACACCTGGGGCCAGGAACGCCTCGCCGCCTTCGCGAAGGGCCTCGCAAAGCACGGCCGCGAACGACGCCTCCGCTCGCGCCGCCTCTACGCCGCCGCGACGCCAGCGCCCGCGGGCGCCCGCCCGATCGAGGGCTAACGATGCTCGCGATCTCGTCCGCCCTCGAGGCTGCGCAGCCGTCGACGCCGCAGACTCCGAGCGTGCGCGTCACGATCGGCGACTGGGACATCGGCGTCCCGCGCCTCCGCTGGACACGCTGGTACGAGAGCACCTCGGAAGCCCTCGGCCCGTGCGTCGCGGCCGTCGCCGCCGATGGCTCGCTGCTCCGCGCCCGCATCGATGCCGCCACCGGCGCGCTCTTCGTCTCACGCGTTGCCGCGCCGGGGTCGGGCAGCACCTACAGCGCCTGGGCGAGCGCGGGCACGGTGAGCGTGACGCCCCGCCTCGGCCTCTCCGCCGCCGGCACGCGCGCGCTCCTCGCCACCGTCTCCGGCGGCACCACGATCGAGGTGCGCGAGAGCACCGACTCCGGCGCGACCTTCGGATCGCCCTCGACGGTCGCGACCGCAGGCGCGACGGTGCAGGCGGTGTCGTGCGCCGTGCGCGACGACGGCACGGCTGCGGTCGTGTGGGCCGAGAGCGGCGTGGTGAAGTCGAGCCGCCGCACCGGCCTCGGCGCGTGGGGTGCGCCAGCGTCCGCGTCGCTCGGCCTCGCCTCCGTCACCGCGCTCGCGATGTACGACGTGCCGGACTACGGCGTGATCGTGAGCGGCGCACTCACCTCGGACGGATCGACGGGCGTGTGGAGCACGCGCCTCGGCACCGGGATCAGCGGCCCGCCCGGTGGCTGGTCGGCCCTCGCGCCGGTCGTGGTGGCGTCGCCCGGCACCGGCGTCACCTATCTGGCGACCGGCCTCGGCCACGCGGGCGCACCACGCGCCCTCTTCGTCGAGACGACCGCGGGACTGCCTCGGGCGCACATGGCCTCATCCGTCGCGGGCGCGACCTTCGAGGACCACGCGTGGCGTGACCCCACGCCCGCGCTCGATGCCACCGTCACCTACGGCCTCGGCTTCGCCGCAGACGCGAGCGACGCGTACCTCGTGTCGCCACGCGGCGTGTGGCACGCTGCGATCGACGTCGCAGAGATCGATGTGAGCGCGGACGTGATCGCGCTGCGCTTCGACCAGTCGCTCGACGGACGCGACGACCGCCTCACCTTCACCCTGCACGACGGCGGTGCCTATGCCCCGGACGTCGCACCTCGATCGTTCGCGCTTGGCGGCGAGGTCGCCGTTTCGCCCGGCCTCGAACTCGCGGGCACGCACGACGGCGCCGAGGGACGGCGATGGTGGATCACCTCGATCCGACGCACGCGCGAGGGTGGCCGTGCGGTTGTCGAAGTCGAGGCGCAGGGCGCGCTCGCACGGCTGGCGGAGTGGCGTGCGCCGCGGGCGATCACGTGGAGCGCCGGCGCTGCCTCGCAGTACCTCGTGCTGCGCGATCTGGCGAGGCGCGCCGGCTTCCCGCTGAGCGGCGCGAGCGCGAGCGCGACATCGACGTCGCTCGCCGCGCCATTCCTCGTGCAGGCGCGCGACCGGCTGCGCCCCGCGATCGACCGCATCCTCGACCGCGGTGGCGATGTGCTGACCGCGACCGGCTGGCTGCTCACGCTCCGCGAGGCGCTGTCCGCCGAGGCCTCGACGTATGCCTACGGCACAGCGCACGCCGTGCGTACGGCAGAGTCGAGGGATGAGCGCGGCGAGGTCGCGTGGTCACGCGCGATCGGTGCGGGCGTCTTCGCCGAGGCGGTGGACGAAGCCTCGCTACTCGCAGGCTCGCCAGTGACCGGGCTGAGCGATCGCGCGCTCACGACATCGGGACTCGCGCAGGCGCGCGCGACGGCCGCACTGCGCCGGGACGCCCTCAGCCGTGTCGTGGCACGCATCGAAGTCGCGCCGCACGCGGGCCAGGAGCCGGGCGACGTGATCGAGGTGACGGACGCCTCGATGGGCTGGGCCGCGCGGCGCCTCCGCGTGCTGTCGGTCCGCCTCGACTATGCGCGTGCGCCGCGCGCGCGATACGAGATGACGCTGGCGTTGGGCGATCCGTAAGGGCGTCGTTCACGAGAGGGAGACATCGATGTTCGTCATGCAACGCGGGACGCTGCTCTCGTTCTCGGCGACGACCTACACGGCGAGCGTCTTGCTCATGCCCTCGACCTCGACGGCCCTCGAAGCCGTGCCCGTGTCACGCGGCATCGCGAGCGGCGAGATGGTCGTGGGGCGTCAGGTCAGCGTCGCGCTGTTCGACGGCGTCAACCCGGATGACGCGATGGTCGTCGGCGTGTGGTGAGCGTCTGGCTCTAGGCGGCGGCTACGACTTCGGGCGGACCCAGCTGGCAGCCGGCGTCCCGTGCATCAGCACGTGGCCGTCACTCCACTCGATCTCGCCGTCGACGACGGACTGCATCTGCTGCCAGCGGCGATGCTGCTGCGGGCTCTCCGCGTTCGCGCGGTACGAGGCCTCATCCTCGAAGACCACGGTGAGGTACATCACTAGCGGGTCCTCGGTGGAGCGGTAGACGGTGCTGGACACGTGTCCCTTGATATTGCCCATCAGCGCCTGCGACCAGGCCATGAGCATCGTTTCCCCGCCGGGCTTCAATCGCATCTTCGCCACAGTCCCGAACATCGGCCTGTTCCTCTCTATCGGACGCCTCGCGCTTGTCCGGAGGTTGCGCCTACTGCTCCCTCACGTTGCCGTGCATCAGGATGTGGCCGTCGTGCCATTCGATGTCCTCGTCGACGAGGGAGCGTATCTGCTGCCAGCGACGGTGCTGCTCCGGGCTCTCCGCGTTCGTCCGGTACGCCTCTTCAGAGTCGAAGACGGAGGAGATCCAGAGCGTCAGCGGGTCGTCGGTCGAGCGGTAGACGGTGACTGACCGCATCCCGGGGACGGTCTTCAGGAGCGCCTGAGACCAGGCCATCAGCAACGCCTCGCCTCCGGGCTTCAGTTGCATCTTCGCCACGGTCCCGAACATCGCCTGCTCCATCTGCACACCACGAACGCTGGCCGCAGTATGGCATCCGCCGTGCGGCCGAGGGCACTCGAACGTCCGTTCGATACGCCGCTATACTGCCCTTATGGCCGAGCCGCGCGCCCCTCGCACGCCGAAACCACCGAAGCAGCCCTCGAAGCCTGCGCCCGAGGCCGTCCGTCCCGGTCCGCTCTCGCCCGCGGCAGACATCGAAGACGCGCCGCTCGAGACCAGCCTCCGCCCGCGCCGCCTCGAACAATACTTCGGGCAGGAGCGCATCAAGGAAAGCCTGCGCATCAGCATCGAGGCGGCCAAGCAGCGCGGCGAATCCCTCGACCACCTGCTCTTCCACGGCCCGCCCGGCCTCGGCAAGACCACCCTCGCGATGATCGTCGCGGCGGAGATGGGCGTCTCCATCCGCATCACCAGCGGCCCCGCGATCGAGCGTGCGGGCGACCTCGCTTCCCTGCTCACGAGCCTGCAGGCGGGCGACGTGCTGTTCATCGACGAGATCCACCGGCTCTCGCTGCCCGTCGAGGAAGTCCTCTATCCCGCGATGGAGGACTTCTCCGTCGACATCATCCTGGGCAAGGGCCCCAAGGCCCGCGACGTGCGCCTGAAGCTCAACCGCTTCACTCTCGTCGGCGCGACCACTCGCTTTGCGTTGGTGTCGCAGCCGCTGCGTGACCGCTTCGGCTCCGCGTACCGCATGGACTTCTACGACGAGGCCGCACTGACGCAGATCATCAACCGCTCCGCGGACGTCCTCGCCTGTCGCATCACGCCCGATGGCGTCGCCGGCATTGCGCGGCGATCGCGCGGCACCGCACGCGTCGCCAACCGCCTCCTCCGTCGCGTGCGCGACTACGCCGAGGTGCGCGCGGATGGCGTGATCACCGGCGAGGTCGCTGCGGCCGCCCTCGGCCGGATGCAGATCGACGACCTCGGCCTCGACCAGATGGACCGCGACCTCATGACCGCGCTCGCCGAGCGCTTCGGGGGCGGCCCGGCCGGTCTCGAGACCCTCGCCGCCGCGATCTCCGAGGAGGGGGACACGATCATGGACGTGTACGAGCCCTACCTCCTGAAGATCGGCTTCATCCAGCGCACCCCGCGCGGCCGCATCCTCACCCGTCTCGGCTACGAGCACCTAGGCATCGACGCGCACACCGCCACGGCCCGGAGCGCGCAGGCCTCCTTCTTCGCCAACGAGACAGTCGAGGACTAGCACCATGACCGGCCGCATCCGTGTCCCGGCCGGCGGGCCGTGGGGAGACCGCATTGGTTACTCGCGTGCTGTGCGCGTCGACGACCGCGTATGGGTGAGCGGTACCACAGGCACGCGGCCGGATGGCACCGTCCCGGAAGGCACGGAGGCGCAGACGCGCCTCGCGCTGGGCATCATCGAGCAGGCGCTGCGCGAAGCCGGTTCCTCTGGCGATGAGGCCGTGCGCGTGCGCGTGTTCGCGACCGACATCGATGAGTGGGAAGCGATCGGTGCGATCCTCGTCGAGCACTTCGGCCGCGCGAAGCCCGCGATGACCATGGTGCAGGTCGCGCGCCTCATCGATCCGGAGCACCGGATCGAGATCGAGGTCGACGCCGTGATTGGCAGCGCGCGCTAGCACGAGGGCCGGCGCTAGATCAGTCGCTCCTGCAGCCCTGCCGCGATCTTCTGCCGCGCTGTGAGGTGTCCGCGTGCGCTCGACTCCCGCGCCGGGGCGCCTGCCGGGAAGCCGCGCTCCAAGGGACGTCGCGCCTCTACCCGCTCCCGCACCTGCGCCACCATCGTGCGCGCCGCGGAGATCGAGGCGTCTACGGCCTCGATACTCTCGCCCCGCACGATCTCGGGCGGCAGGTCTGGCTCGGCGGCGAGCACCGCCTGGCGATAGCGCGCGACCGCCGTGCAGGCGAGTTCGCGCTGGCGTTCGAGTTCTCGCTGCGCCGCCTCCAGCGCCTGTTCGAGCACGAGCACGCGCTCTTCCGCATCCGCGGCATCCGCGGTCCTCAGGCGCGCAGCAGGCTCCACCTCGAAGTCCACGTCGTCGACATCGAGGTCGTCGTCCACGCCCTCGTCCGTCAGCGCGTCGATCTCCGCCTGCACCTCGTCTGGCAGCGGCTCACCGTCCGCATCGAACACCTCGCGGTGCTTGCGCGCCTCGATCCCATCCACGCCGTCGAACGCATCGAGACCATCGGGATCGGCGAGGCCGTCGAGGCCGTCGATAGCGGCGAGGTCGTTCACCGGGAGATCGTCCTCCGGCACCGGGTCCAGGGCGTCCTCGTACGCCTCGCGCTCCAGGACATCAGTCAGGTAGGCCATCGTGCCGCTCCTCCCACCCCCGCCGAGGGGTGTGCAGCCGGGTAGACCTAGATAGAACACCCGTTCTACCAGGGTGTCGAGGCCCAGTTGGCGCAGTCGCGCGGTTGTGGGCACGAATCTCTCCGAAGGGGGACGCGGGGGGCTGGACGGCCCTGCCACACTGGATCCAGGCCGGTGGCGTCCGGTCGCCGTCCCCGTCGAGGCCGAGGAGCCTCGCAGCGGATGGGCCGCATTCATCTCGCGAATCGTCCGTGCCTCGGGAGGCGCGGGCGAGGAGTCCCAACCCGGGGGCGTCGAGGTGGGCGGTGGTGATGTGCAGGCGTCCTGTCTACTCCTCTCATTTCGTGTGAGTCCGAGGAGGTTAGTCATGGACCAATGGGAGTTCCGCGTCGCGTACGTGGACACCCGCGGACGGATCAGCGCGGACGGGGTGGAGTTCATTCGCCAGAGCGGCGAACACCGCACCACGTTCGTCACGAAGTACCTGTCTGCGATGGGCAAGGAAGGGTGGGCGCTGCAGGGCATCCACCTCCTCCGCCCGGACACGGCGTACTACGTCCTGCAGCGGCCGCTCACGGCGGCCCCTGCGGCGGAGGCGCCCGCAACCTAGCAGCCGGAGCGGCCGCGATCTCGCACGCGAGCATCGAGGCCTGACCCGCGGCACCGCCTGACTCGCCCGGCCAACGCCATCGGCCGCTCACATCAGATGCCCGCAGCCTCACGATTACACTACGCACATGGCCCCCGACTTCGACGAAGCACCGCGCGTCACGCTGCGCGACATGACCGCGGACGACGTCCGCGCGGTGCGGCGCATCGAGTCCCTCGCCTACGACGACGCATGGCCCGCGCGCACCTTCGAGGAAGAACTGGCGAACGCGTTCGCGCACTACCGCGTGGCCGTCGAGCACTATCCGCCTGCCTCCGGGACGATCGCTGCGCTCCGCCGCAAGCTCGCCGGCCCGCACGAGCGCATTCTCGGTTTCATGGGGTGCTGGTACATGGTCGACCAGATCCACCTCGTCACCCTCGCCGTTGATCCGGCGGAGCAAGGGCGAGGCGTCGGGCGGCGGCTCCTGCTTGACCTCTTCGACCTCGCCCGCACTTCAGAACTCAACCAGGCCGTCCTCGAAGTGCGTGTGAGCAACACGAGGGCACGCCGGCTCTATGAGGAGTTCGGCTTCCGTCTGAAGGGCACCCTGCACCAGTACTACAAGGACAACAACGAGGACGCCCACGTGATGATCACCGGCGACCTCAGCGACCCCGAGGCCATCGAACGTCTTGCCCGCCTGCGCCGCGAGCACCACCGACGCTTCGGCACGCGCTTCCTCGATGCCCCGGTCGGCCAGACCGAGGTTGGCGCGTAGCCTCCGTTGGGCCGGCCGCGGGCGAAACGAAGAGGGCGCGTTGCCGCGCCCTCTCGTTTGTCTCGTCGCGTGTCGGCGTTACGCCGCGTGTCGCCGCCTCGCCCGGTAGCCCGCGCCGCCCGCGACGGCGCCCGCCAGTAGCACCAACCCCACGAACCGCGGCCACGAGGGTGTCTCCGACACCGTTCCGTAACCTGTTGCCGCGGGACGCGGGACAACGGGTGGCGTGCCGGTCGTGGCCGTCGCCTGAGCCTCGACCTCCGGAGCCGGGGTCACCATCATTGCCCAGGTGGAGAAACGGTCGGTCGTGCAGGCGAGGGTCGAGCCCTCAGCGGTGCAGGGGACCTCAGTCCACTTGTCAGTGGGCAGCGGGTCGTCTGGCATGCGCAGCACGATGATCCGGCGGGCGTCGCCGCCAGCGAGCACGAGTGCCTCGGGAGGGATGTCGAAGTTGATGATCGCGGGCGCCTTCAGGATCGTTTCGCCTCGCGGGTTGTTCGCGACAGGGTCGGATGGGCCGACAGCGGCCTGAGAGAAGGCTGGGGTGACGCTCGTGACCCGGATGCGGGAGACGCTAAGCA
>SCVR01000319.1 GCA_004296805.1 Dehalococcoidia bacterium | reverse complement strand
GGGCACGGCAGCGGACGGTACGTCGGGCGCGGGGGTCCAGGCTGCCGGCGACGCAGGCGCCGTCGGGGGAGCCGGCGGCGCGGGGGCCTCGGCGGCGGGTGGCGTCGAGGGTGTCGTGGTCGACTGGCTGACGCCACGGGCGACGGCGGCGATCTCGTCGGCGGCCTGGCGTGCGTGCGCGGCGGCGATCTTGGCGGCCTCGGCGGCACGGTCGGCAGCGGCGGCGACTTCGCCGGAGAACTCGCGACGCCGGTCGCCCATCGAGGCAGGTGGGGCGGCATCGGCGGCGGGGAGGATCAACCACGCCGCGACGTATGCAATGACGCCGACGCCGCTGGTCAGGACGGCGACGAGCACGGTGACGAGGCGGACCAGGCCGACATCGAAGCCGTACTTGGCGGCGATGCCGGAGCAGACGCCTCCGACCATGCCGTTGGACTTGTCGCGGGTGAGGCGGTTGGGGGTGGGGTTGGCGGACATCGATGGCTCCTCAAACTGAGATCCATCGTACAACCCCGCACCCCGCCCCACTCCGCCCTGTTCTGGCGCGTCCGGTCTCGATGTCGGCGGTGCGATGTCGGGTGCGCGTGACCCAGGGAAGCACGAAGCGCGCCCTCACGGGCGCGCTTCGCTGAATGAGCGGGATTATGCGGGTCTAGTTCCCGAGAAGCTTTCCGAGTCCGGTCGTGCCCGTGGCGCAACGGACCACCGGGTTCCCGTTCTCCGGCGTGAATCCGGCCTTGAGCAGACCCGCCAGCACCGGGTCATCGTTCGCAATGCAGCCGGTGTAGAGGACGCCGTCCCCGCGGGTCATTCCTGGACCTGCCGCCGACGCAGCAACCGGGAAGGCGCCGATGGACATGACCACCAGTGCCAGAGCGACAACAACACGCTTCACGTGGGCCAACCTTTCAGCCGAGGCGGTCCGCCGCGCTTCGTGTACGGCGGGAGCATCGACGGGAGCGTAGCGCAATCCGCGAGCAGGAAACGCGAGGGCTAGAGCTTGTTGGCCTTGACGACGTCACCATCACGCATGATCGAGCCGTTGAGGACGGTGGCGGGCTGCTCGCAGATCCAGACGGTCGCCTTGCCCATGTCGTCCGCCGACTCGAAGTCGAGGTCGGGGTTCTCGCGGCTGTTCTGGGCCATGACGTTGCCCGGCGTCTTGATGCGGCCCTGCGGCGCGAGGACGTTGACGGAGATGCCGTCCGCCTGGTTGCGCCAGCCCTCGGACTGCGAGAAGTGCTCGATGAGCGACTTCTGCGGGCCGTAGAAGATGTCGCCGCCACGCACCTTCGAGGTGTCGTACGGGCCGGGGCCCGGGAAGATCGCGCCGCCGGAGGAGATGTTGACGATGTGGCCGCCGCCCGCCGCACGGAGGTGCGGGTAGGCCTCGCGCATCATGAGGATGACGCCCATCACGTTCACGGAGAACGAGAGGTCGATGTGCCTCGGCTGCACCGTCTCCAGCGTGCCCGGCACGAAGATGGCGGCATTGTTCACGACGATGTCGAGCTTGCCGTAGGTGGCGACGGTGGTCTTCACCGCGTTGGCGATGCTCTCCGCGTCACGCAGGTTGAGGACGACCGCAGTTGCCTCGCCACCCTTCGCCTTGATCTCCTCGACGACGGAGTGGATGGTGCCGGGCAGACGCGGGTCCTGTTGCACCTCGGTGCGCGCGGCGACGGCGACCTTCGCCCCGGCGGCGGCAAGGTATTTCGCGATGTCTGCGCCGATGCCGCGGCTCGCGCCGGCGACGAGGGCGACTCGTCCGTTGAGTGCCATGATCTGGTTCCCCTCCCACACGGCGAGGCGGGGTGCCTCGCCCAACTCCCTCCAGGGCGCACTCGGCGCTCCCGGGGGTGAGCAAGATAGCGCGTCGCGGGATACGTCGGGCGGCGACGAGCACCAGAGGGAAGCGAAGCGGTGAGCCCTCGCTAGCCCTCGTCCGCGGCCAGGCCGGCGAAGGTCATGCGGTAGAGGTCGGCGTAGGTGCCGTCCTGCGCCATGAGGGCCTCGTGGGAGCCGATCTCGACGATGCGGCCGGCCTGCATCACGACGATCCGGTCGGCGGAGCGGATCGTGCTCAGCCGGTGGGCGATGACGAAGGACGTTCGGCCCTTCAGCATCGTGGCGAGCGCCTGCTGGATCAGTTTCTCCGTGTGCGTGTCCACGTTCGCCGTCGCTTCGTCGAGGATGAGGATGCGCGGATCCGCGATGATCGCGCGGGCG
>SCVR01000033.1 GCA_004296805.1 Dehalococcoidia bacterium | reverse complement strand
CAAGGCTCTTCGCGAAGCCCGCCTGATCGAGGATGCCCGAGGTCTCCGAGAACAGCGCGCCCGCGGTCGTGATGTTCGGTTCGAGGGCGCCCGCCTCGTCGACGGTCAACCGTCGGATGCCCGGGACGCCGTTCGCGTGCGCGCGTGCCTCGACGCGATCGAGCCCGCTGAGGTCGTCGGGTGTGAGCGCGACGATGAGTTTCCCCGTACGAGCAACGCGCACGGCGTGGGACTCGCACCACTCGTACACGAGAGGGTTGGCTTCGACACAGAGGCGGTGCTTGAGGCTGCCGGTCTCGTACAGGAAGCCTGCGTGGACGATGCCGGTGTTGTGGGCCGAGGACTCGCGTGCGGCGGCCTCGTTGCGTTCGACCACGACGACCGTGCCACGGGCGGCGAGGCGCTCGGCGATCGCGAGGCCGACCACGCCTGCCCCCACGACCACGAAGTCAGCATCCAGATCCGGCAACGGTCGCTCCTTGATCGAATTGAGCGTCGCATGCGAGCGCGGCTGCCGCACGTTTTCGGGGCCCGCGTGGTTACATGAGTGCACTCACACCGAGGGGAGCCTCATGCGCCTGCGACCTGCCATCGGTCTCCTCGCCCTCTCGGTCGCCCTGGTGCTTGCCGGGTGTGGCAGCGGTGACGAGAAGCCACAGGCCGACACCAGTACCGGCGCAGGGGCCACCAGTGGCGCCTCCCCGAGCACATCCGACGCCCCTCCCAAGACCGAGGGCACAGCGACCGCCGCCGCCGCGAGCTCGACGCCGGGCCCCGCCTCGACCGCGTCGAGTACACCGGCGCCCATCGCGACGCCGCGGGCGAACCCGCCCCGGACCGTGAGAGCCGTGGACGCTCTTGGGGGACGGCGATTCGACAAGCCGACTGAACTCGGCGAATACCCGGGCGGGTACTTCGTGGCGGAACAGGTCGGGACGATCCTGCGGGTCACCGACAACGGGACCACCGACACGATCCTCGACATCCGCGACCGCGTGCTCTCCACCGGGAACGAGGAGGGACTGCTCTCCGTCGCCCTCGACCCGCGCTTCGAGGTGAACCGGTGGGTGTGGACGTACTACTCCATGACGAGCCCGCGCCGGTCCGTACTCGTCCGGTACACGGCGGGCGCGAACGGGGTCATCGACAAGTCGAGCGCTCTCCTGGTGCTGGAGCAGGCGCAGCCGTTCGCAAACCATAACGGCGGCGCGATCCGGTTCGGCCCGGACGGGCTCCTGTACCTCGGCCTCGGTGACGGGGGATCGGGGGGCGACCCGCAGGGGAACGGACAGAACCTCGGCACGCTGCTGGGCAAGATCATCCGGCTCGACGTCCGGAACTCCTCCATCGGAGAGCCGTATCGCATCCCTGCGGACAACCCCTTCGTCGACCGTGCCGGCGCGAAGGGCGAGGTCTGGGCGTACGGCCTGCGGAACCCGTGGCGTATGTCCTTCGACCGCGCCACGGGCGCCCTCTGGGTCGCTGACGTCGGACAGGGGGAGGTCGAGGAGATCGACGTCGTCCGCCGGGGGGACAACCTAGGCTGGCGCGTCATGGAGGGCGATCGCTGCTACGGCGCGTCCACCTGCAACCGCACTGGCCTCGTCCTCCCTGTCACGCAGTACACGCACACCGGCGGCCGCTGTTCGGTGACGGGTGGCCCGGCCTACCGAGGCGTCGCGGTCCCCGAGGTGTCCTCGACCTATCTGTATGCCGACTACTGCTCCGGCGAACTCTGGTCGCTCCCCCTCGATGGTGGGGAGCCCGTCATCGTCGCGAAGGGCCTCGGCAACGTGACGTCGATGGCGACCGACGCCGCCGGGAGGATCTACATCCTCCGGCAGGGGAAGCCGATCGCCACGCTCGCCTCCCCGTAGCCCTCGATGTAGCCTCCACCGATGATGCCAGTGCTGATTGTGCTCTTCGTCGCGTACAC
This sequence comes from Dehalococcoidia bacterium, assembly GCA_004296805.1. GTDB lineage: Bacteria > Chloroflexota > Dehalococcoidia > UBA2979 > UBA2979 > SURF-43. Next base: position 49 of record SCVR01000033.1, on the reverse strand, counting down.
CCTCGCGGTCGCCTACCAGTCACGGCGGGCGCTCCGCACCCCGGACCCC
>SCVR01000318.1 GCA_004296805.1 Dehalococcoidia bacterium | reverse complement strand
CGATGTACCGCTGGGCGAGTTCGAGGTCGCCGGAGAAGCAGTGCATCATCCCTACGGGCCGGCTGGTGTCCAACACGGATCCAGCACGCGCCGTCCATGCTGCGAGGATGGCGAAGCAGTCTTCGTCGGCGTCGCGGGCATGGATCATCACCGGCAACCGCACATCGAGGGCCAGGTCGAGTTGCGCCGCGAGCGCTTCGTATTGCTCCTCGGGCGTCGAGTGCTTGTGGAAGAAGTCGAGTCCGATCTCGCCGATGGCGGCGTACCCGCCGCCCTCGATGGCAGCCCGGAACGCTGCGCCGTCCCGCTGCCACTGATTGGCTTCGTGCGGGTGGATCCCTCCGACAGCGATGAATCGAGGGTCGGCCTCGGAGGCAACCTTGCAGGCGAGGGTGGTCCGGAGACTCACACCAACTTCGACGATCCGCACGAGGCCGGCCGCCCAGGCCCGTTCGAGGACGGCGTCACGGTCGGCATCGAATTCCCGTGACCACGAGGTGTGAGCGTGGGAGTCGATGATGCCGGGAAGCGGCTCGGGCGGCTCGCCGCGGCGGGGGGGCATGGAGGGCGCGCCGGGCTACAGCCCGAGGCGCGCCTCCTCTTCGGCGACGACTGAGTCGTCCAGTTTGCGATAGAGCGGGCCGGGCTCCGGAAGCACCGTCCCAGCGAGGACCGGCGTCCGCCTCCAGCCAGCGATGCCGACCTTGCCCTCGTGCCCGAGGTACTCCCAGGCCTTCTGCGTGGTGAAGGGCAGCACCGGGTTCAGGATGGTGATGAGGCCCGAGATGGCGTTGATCGCGACGTACAGCGTCTCCGCTGCGTGATCGCGGTCGGTCTTCACGGCCTGCCACGGCGCGCGCGCGTCCAGGTACTGGTTAGCCGCCCCGGCCACCTCGATGGCCCCCGCGAGGGCACGGCGCATCTGCACGCGGTCGTAGTCGCCGCCGACGGTGTCGAAGGCGCCGTCGACGCGGTCAAGCAACGCCTGCGACTCAGGTGACAGCGTGGAGGGCGCCCTCGGCACCCGGCCGTCGAAGTTGCGGCGCGTGATGGTGAGCACGCGGTTCACGAGGTTGCCCCAGCGCGCCACGAGTTCGTCGTTGTTGCGCCGGACGTAGTCCGCCCAGGTGAAGTCAGTGTCGTTCGTCTCGGGCATCGATGCGGTGAGCGCGTAGCGGAACGGGTCCGGGTCATAGCGCTCGAGGTAGTCCGGCAGCCAGACGACTCCGCCACGGCTCTTCGAGGCCTTCGAGCCGGACATCGTGACGTACTGGTTCGCTGGGACGTCGGAGGGCAGGTTCAGGCCGCCCGCCGACATCAGCATCGCGGGCCAGATCACCGTGTGGAACGGCACGTTGTCTTTGCCGATGAAGTAGACCGTGCGCGCCGCAGGGTCGGTCCACCAGGCCTTCCACCCATCGGGGTTCCCGCTGGTGGCGGCCCACTCCTTGGTTGCGGAGAGATAGCCGATCACCGCCTCGAACCAGACGTAGATCCGCTTCGACTCGTAGCCCTCGAGCGGGATGGGGACACCCCACGTGATGTCGCGGGTGATCGAGCGATCGATGAGCCCCTCGCGGAGCATGCCGAGCGTGAAGTTGCGGACGTGGGGACGCCAATCCCTGTGCTCGGGTTGCTCGATCCACTTCATGAGTCGCTCGGTGAACGCCGTGAGCCGCAGGAAGAAGTGCCGCGACTTCCGCCGCTCCGGCGTCGCGTCCGACAACTTCGACCTCGGGTTGATCAGGTCGAGCGCGTCGAGGGTGGAGCCACAGTTGTCGCACTGGTCGCCGCGCGCGCCGTCGAAGGAGCACTTCGGGCAGATGCCCTCGACGTACCGGTCGGGTAAGAACCGTCCCGCGATGGAGTCGAACAACAGCTCCTGATCGGCCTCGTAGAGGTCACCCTGTTCGAGCATCTGAAGGAAGAGCTGCTGCGTGACCTCGATGTGGTTCGCGGTGTCAGTTGACGTAAAGAGGTCGAACGAGATGCCGAAGCCCTTGAAGGTGTCGAGGAATGACTGGTGATAGCGCTGGAAGACATCCTCTGGTGTCGTGCCTTCCTGCTCCGCGCGCACGGTCACCGGGGTGCCGTGCGAATCCGAGCCGGACACCATCAGCACGCGGTTCCCGCGCATCCGCTGATACCGGGCGAAGATGTCCGCCGGCAGGTACGCGCCGGCGAGGTGCCCCGCGTGCAGGTGGTTGTTCGCATACGGCCATCCGACGGCGACCAGGATCGCCTGCCCGCTTGCGTTGGGAGGGCTGACAGAGGTGTTCGGGGACATCGAGGCGAATCGTATCGCGCGACCCCGACAAGCAGCAGGGGGATGCGAACCCCGAATTGTTAAGGCACGCGAACGGTAGAGGTTGACCGAGACGCGAGGCGCGGAGTAGGTTGTTTAGAACCCTTCTTGACCTCGATTCCCTGGGCGGGGAGCACGAGATGCGGGTCCGTTACTACTCGAAGCGTCGGCCGCGAACCCCGCGGCTCTGCGTGCGCGCATGACCAACCCCCTCGGAGACGAGGGGGTTGTGCGTAGTTGGGGAGTGTCACACATGGTCACAAGCGAGCGTACCCATATCGACCTGTCGACGACGACGCTACGGCCGAAGACCCTGGAGCATGCGTACGGCTTCGACGATGTCGCCATCGTCCCCGGCGCCGTCACCACCAATCCGGAGATGGTGACCCCCGAGTTCACCCTCGGCAACCACACCTTCGCGATCCCGGTCATCGCTTCGGCGATGGACGGTGTGGTTGACCCGGCCTTCGCGGTCCGGATCAGCAAGCACGGCGGCATGGGCGTCCTGAACCTTGATGGCGTATGGACACGCTACGAGGACGCCGACGCCATCCTGCAAGAGATCGCTTCCGCTGACCTCGAGACCTCCACGAAGATCATCCAGCGCGTCTACCAGGAACCGGTGAAAGACCACCTGGTCGCCCAGCGCGTCGAGGAGATCAAGAAGGCGGGTGGCGTCGCGGCCGTCTCCTGCACCCCCCAGAACACGAAGAAGTTCGCCCCCATCACGAAGGACGCCGGCGTCGACTTCTTCGTCGTCGCCTCAACCGTCACGACGGCCCGCCACGTCTCCCGTTCCCTCAAAGGCCTGCGCCTGGATGAGCTGGTCGCCAACATGAAGGGCGTGCCGATCATCGTCGGCAACACCGTCGACTTCACGGCCACAATCGAGCTGATGGAGACTGGCATCCACGCCGTGCTCATCGGCGTGGGGCCGGGCGCCGCCTGTACCTCTCGCGAGGTGCTCGGCATCGGGATGCCTCAGGTGTCCGCCACCATCGAGACCGCGTACGCGCGCGATGTGTATTTCGAGAAGACCGGCCGCTACGTCCCGATCATCACGGACGGCGGCATCCGGACCGGTGGAGACGTGTCGAAGTCGATTTGTGCGGGCGCGGACGCCGTCATGATCGGTTCGCCGTTTGCGGGCACCATCGGTGCGCCGGGCCGCGGTTACCACTGGGGCATGGCGACGCCGAACCAGGAACTGCCGCGAGGGGTGCGCGTCCACGTCGGGCAGGTCCACACGCTGGAAACGCTGCTCTTCGGCCCCACCTCGAAGACGGACGGCACGGAGAACCTGGTGGGCGCCCTGCGCACCTCCATGTCGACGTGTGGCGCGCAGACGATCCAGGACTTCCACGAGTCCCGCATGATCATCGCGCCGTCTATCAAGACGGAAGGCAAGATCTACCAGATCGCGCAGACTCGCCCCGCCGGGGTCTAAGGGCTGCGGCAGACTGGGTGCATAAGCAGCGCCCTGCGGATCTCGCCCGCGGGGCGCTGTTTCGTTTCCGGGTGAGCCTCGCACTTACGAATGCAGTGTGCAGCCGGGTCGGAAGTCCGGCGCCTCACCCGGCGCGATACTGATCGGCGGCTGCCCGAGGTACTCCGCGACCGCCTCCACCATCGTGTTCCAACTCACCCGGTCGAACGCGTCGAAGCTCGAGTGGACTGCGCCTTCCGGGTTCACCAGCACGTGCGACGGCGTGGACACGAGGCCGAACTTCGCTGCGCTCGTGCCGTCGTCGAAGAGGACCGGGAACGAGACTCCGGACTTCTCCCAGAACGCCGCCGCGTCCGCCTCGGCGTCGAGGCCCACCGCCCACAGCTGGAACCGATCTCCCGCGAAGGCCTCGTGTGCGGCATCCCACACGAGGTAGGAGATGTCGCACGCCTGGCAGTCCAACTGGAAGAACGTGAGGAGGACGGGGCCTCGGGCACGTGCCTCATCGAGGGAGTACGAGCGCCCCTCAGTCCCTCGCAGAATCATGTTCGGAGCGCGGTCCCCAGATTGCAGGAGCGTCATCGGTGACCTCTGTCCATTGACGCGCTGTGGGGGTGCGCGTAGGTTCACCGCATTATGGACGTAATCCGCCAGAGTTGGCGGATCACGACGGCCGGGTGGCCATTCCCGGCGGAGTCGGGAGGGACCATGAGGACGAAACTGGTGAGCCTGGAGGCTGCCGCGGCGATGGTCCGCGACGGTGACCAGGTAGCGATGAGTTCGGGTTTCAACCATAGCCCGATGGCCATGCTGCGCGAGATCGCGCGGCGCGGCGTCAAGGACCTGCACACCATCGGCATTGTCGGCGGGTCGATCAACCTCGACTTCCTGATCGGCACAGGTCAGACAGCCGTCATCGAGTGCTGCAGCATCGGCTTCCAGCCGTTCTCCACGGTGCCGCCGAACTTCGAGCGGTACCTGAAGTCAAGTCGCATCTACGCGATGGACAACACCTGAGGCGTCCACTATTCGATGATCCAGGCTGGATCAATGGGCGTCCCTTACATCCCGGTCCGCGGCCTTGCTGGCACGGACGTCTTCAAGCGGCGTGACGACATGATCATCGCGCCGAACCCCTTCGACCCGACCGAAGAGACCGTCGTGGCGCTGGCGCAGAACCCAGACGTCGCCATCCTGCACGCCCTGCGTGCGGACCGAGACGGCAACGCCCTGCTGCGCAAGCACGGCGAGGACGTGATGATTGCCCAGGCCTCGCGCAGGGTGATCGTGACGGCCGAGGAGATCGTGGACAAGGTCACCGCGGACGACGAGGGCGGGGAGTACATCTCCGCCATCAATGTCACAGCGGTCGTCCATGCTCCCGGAGGGGCGCACCCATCCGGTGTTCCCGGTCTTTACGAGATGGACGAGGAGCACATCCGCGAGTACATCAAGGCCTCCCAGAGTGACGAGGCGTTCCAGGCCTACCTCAACCGGTACGTGCTCGGGAAATCCGAGGCGGAATACCAGTCGATGGTGCGGGCGGCGCCCGTCCTCGGGGACGGATAGCCATGGGGGCGAAGGCCAACACGGACGAGCTGCTGGCCGTCCTCATGTCGCGCGAGGTGCGTGACTGGGAGACCTCGGCGTGCGGTGCGGTATCGATGATCCCCGCGGCAGCGATGCTGCTCGCGGAGGTCACCGTCGCACCGAACGCCGAGATCATCATCCTGGGCAGCGAGAAGCTCGACCGGAACCTTGGGAAGGACATCCACTTCCTCTCACAACGAGGGAAGCTGGACCTGTTCTTTCACAGCGCCGTCCAGTTCGACGCGGAGGGGAACTTCAACCTCCACGTCATCGGTGACCCAAACGCCCCTGAACGACGTCTGCCCGGCGGCTACGGCTCCGGGCTGATGTCATATACGGCGAAGCGGATCCTGTTCTTCCGCACGGAGCACACGCCGCGGACCTTCGTCGAGAAGGTCGATTTCATTTCGGGCGCGGGGAAGACTCCCCCGGAGATCAAGCGCCCGCAGGAGCCGTTCAAGATTTTCACGACGGCTGCCGTGTTGCGGTTCGACCGGGGCCCGGGCTGTTACTCGCTCGAGTCCGTCCACGAGGGCTACACCGCGCAGCAGGTGCAGTCGTTGACCGGCTTCAGCCTCGGTGACATCTCGAACGTCCCCCAGACGGTCATGCCGACCGATGAGGAACTGCGACTCCTGCGTACTGAGGTACGCGACCGCATGATCGAAACGGGTACCTACCCCGAGTGGGCGCGGACGGTGCTGCAACCCGCCTGATCGGACGCCGGTGGGCTACCCGCGTGGGTAGCCCACTCGGACCTCCAGCACCCGTCGGATGCCCCGCAGGTCGCGGTGGTAACGCACATCGAGGCCGGTCCGTCCGGCCTCGTTCAGTGCCCGCGTCACCAGTTCTTCCGCCCACGAGATCTGCCCTG
>SCVR01000317.1 GCA_004296805.1 Dehalococcoidia bacterium | reverse complement strand
GCTTCCGGTCCTGGTAGTCCGCGGTCACGATGGCCATGTGCGTGCTCCTCGCTGGTTGGTTCGGGAATGCAGGGTAGCGACTTTCGCGCCGCGCGTGGATCGCGAGCGCGCTCCGATCTCCTACTCGTTCAGTCGGGTTTCCCGTTCGCGACGCTGGACCGCATACCCTCCGTCCCGCAGCCGAGGGAGGTCCGGAATGGTGGGAGCGAACGACGAGATACGGTCACAGTGGAGGCGACTCGCGAACGCCTCTGGATGGGCTGGCTGACCGAGGCCCACGGCTACCTGGAGAACACTGAGGACGTCTACATCCGTAATGCAGAACAGACGCAGGCCGAAGCGGCTCTCGATCTCCTCGCGCAGGTCAACCGCGGCTACACCGGCCCAGACAACCGTGTCGATCCTTCACTCGTGACGAAGCCGCAGTACTGGACTGATGATTTGGAGTCCGCGATCTCCGTCGAGTACGTGCAGGAGGTCGAAGGACTCGTCATCGATGGCGTTCTGTATGTACCCGCGCGCCACTGGTACACGCCCGAGCACGCGCGCGCTGAGTACGACGAGCGTGTGGCCGAGTGGGCGAAGGAACGAGACGGGGACGCCACCTGACCCGAGATCGATCTGTTATGCGGGCAGAGCAGCACGAAGAGCGGTCACAAGTGAACGCCCGTCGTCGTTGTCGGTGAGCTGGTAGCGAATCTTGCTGTCCAAGATCGTGGTTGCATCCTCGCCTTCGATGGTCCGCTTCAGGAAGGCGAAGATGTCGCTGTTAATCAGCTTCTGAATCGGAGTGTCCGTAAAGAAGCTCTCCATGACCTTCTCGGTCACGCCCACGAGTAGCTGGGTGATGTTCTCGTCAGCAAAGACTTCACGAACTGTGGCGTTACCAACATCAACGCCAACTGTTGCTCGGTCTGCCTGGGTGAGCGCCTCGCGCAACGTCTTGAACGCTGCATAGACGAACACGTATCGTCCGCGGCGCCTCCACGCTGCGCCCTTCGATGCGCCGTAGCCCAACGCTGCTTCGGCATGCTTCATGAGCAGAAATGGGAGAAGGAACATCTCGGGCTCGAGTGGCAGATCAGCGGGGAAGACGGTGTCGTAGAGGTCACCGTTCGGAGTGAAATCGGCTGGGTTGGCTTAGCAGGCTGCGACCTTGGAACGGAATGCCGCAGCATGACACTTGGCGGCTTCGATGGCGGGGATTCTGTAGTCCTTCCGCTTCCACTGAAGGTGACTGAACCGAGACTCTCCCCGGAGGGCTTCCTTTGCCGACCGCGACAGCATGTCGTAGCTGCCCGTCTGGATCTCGTAGAAGTAACCCAGTCGCCCAATTCGTGTCTTTAGCTGCTTCTGGAAATCCTGAAGCGCATAGAAGTCTTTACCCTTTACAGCATTCTGCTTGTTGGTGAACTGCGTGATGCGTTCGCGCTCATCGTCACGCGGCTCACGGAGAACGCGCACGAGTAGATCGCCCTCGACCTTCTCCTGTTCTGAAGGGGTCATCTCGGCCATTACCTTGACCAAGGCCAGTGAGGTCTGACAACCGTTCACGATCTGAGGCTTCTTCAGGGCGAGACTGTCGCTTCGGACCTCGAAGTCATCGACGACGATCGTCACACCGTTGTTGTATCGCCAGAAGCTCTCAGGGGAGGTCTTTGCCGTCTCACGGATACCCTCGTTGATCTTCGAGCGGGAGAGGTACTGCCTTACGTTGCTGTTGAAGAGCCACCGGTCTTTGCCGTCCTCGGAGACGAAACGGCTGAACTCCCTGAGGGAGACCGGGAACACTAAGGAATCCGCGAACTGCAGGGGCTTGATACGAGGATGGATCACAGCTGGCTGAGCCGGAACATTCACTGGTCGCTGTGACTCGCGCTCGAACAACAGATCACAGATACCGTCGAGGTCGAGCACTCTGATCTCGGGGTCTTCTCCAAGGTTCGCGATTTTCACAACATCGTCACCAGTGAACCGGTCGTTGGTGATGTAGAAGTACTCGATCGGGAGGCCGCTCTCCCGGCGAGCACGAATCTTCGTCGCCGGAGCGCGCAGTGCCTGAGGCAGTCGAGCCGTTCCGGCTCCAACGCTTCTCGCGTCGGTCTGGAACTTCGTAACTTCTGACCAGTCCTGAGAGTGGTACTTCGCCTGCAGGACGATCAGGCGGTTCCCGTCGTCAGCGATGGCATCCATCGAGTGGTCGCCCTTGGCACCGGTGAGGGCGTCGATGGCATCATCCTTCTCGAATCCGAAGACATCTGTTAGGCACCAGATCGCAAACCCGTCACCTTTCGTGACCGTATCGAAGAGGTCGCGTTCCTCGCAGTACTGCTGGACTGCGGCATCGATCGACTCAGCAACGTTCTGAGCTCGTTCCGACGTCTGATTCATAATCTGGTACCCCCTGCGCTGAAATAGTAGGACCCCGGGTCCAGCACAATCTGACACTCTGCCACTGCCACTTACCCCTCTGACATCCCCTCCCCCGCCCGTACCGTCACTCCTCCCCGGCGCACCACGCGCGCCGAGGCAGGAAGGGCGGTGGGGGATGGCTCTGACGCTGGCGGAGGGCGCGAAGCTCTCCAATGACGTGCTGCTGGAGGGCGTCGTCGAGACGGTGGTGCAGGACTCGGCGGTGCTGGGGCGGCTGCCGTTCATCGAGATCGTGGGGAACGGGCTGACCTACAACCGCGAGAACGTGCCGGCGACGGCCGCGTTCTTCGCCGTGGGCGACGACTGGACGGAAAGCACGCCGACGTTCACGCAGGTGACGGCGACGCTGAAGATCCTCGGCGGCGACGCGGACATCGACCGCTACCTGGTGCAGACGCGCTCCAACGTGCAGGACCTGGAGTCCGCGGTCGTCTCGCTGAAGGCGAAGGCGGTGCAGCGCGCGTTCGACGAGGCGTTCGTGAACGGATCGACGGTGGTGGACGCGAAGGCGTTCGACGGCATCGGGCGGCTGTGCACGGCGGGGCAGACCGTGGCGATGGCGACGGACGGCGCGCCGCTCACCCTCGCGAAGCTGGACGAGACGGTCGACGCGGTGCGCGACGGCAAGCCCGACCTGCTGCTGATGTCGCGGCGCACGCGGCGGGCGCTGACCGCGCTCGGGCGTGCGACGGGCAGCGGCATCGTGGAGCAGGACCGCGACGAGTTCGGCCGGATGGTGCAGTACTACAACGGCATCCCGATCGGCGTGGACGACCACATCGCAGACGACGAGACGCAGGGCGCGAACACGGACTGTTCGACGGTCTACGCCGTGCAGTTTGGTGAGGGCGGCCTCGTCGGCCTCACCGGCCCCGGCGGCCTGACGATCGAGCGCGTAGGCGCGCTGGAGTCGAAGGACGCCACGCGCGTGCGCGTGAAGTGGTACGTCGCGCTCGCCCTCTTCAACGAGTCGAAGTTGTCGCGCCTCGTCGGCGTGCGCCCGTAGGAGGCCATCGATGGCTGACGTGCGGATCGATGCGAACGGGG
>SCVR01000316.1 GCA_004296805.1 Dehalococcoidia bacterium | reverse complement strand
GCCGAGGCTACCCGTAGCGCTCCTCGGTCCACGGGTCACCGTGCATGTGGTACCCATACATCTCCCAGAACCCGGCGCGGTCTTGCGCAACGAACTCGATGCCGCGCACCCACTTGGCGCTCTTCCAGAAGTAGAGCGCGGGCACGAGCCCTCGAAGCGGCCAGCCGTGCTCTTCGGTGAGGGGCTCCCCGTTGTGGTGATGCACCAGCATGTTCTCGGGGCCATGCAATTCGGAGAGCGGCACGTTGGTCGTGTACCCACCATACGAGTGGAAGATTACGTGCGCCGCCTCAGGCTTCGGCCTCGCGAGCGCGAAGAGGTCGTCCATCACGACGCCCTCCCAGTCGTTGTCGAACTTCGACCAGGTGGTGACGCAGTGGATGTCGCTCCGGTCCTTGGACTGGGTGAGCGCCATGAACTCGTCCCAGGTCAGGGTCACTTCCTGCTCGACAAGGCCGAAGATGTGGAACTTCCAGGTGGCGAGGTCGACCTTCGGGATGGAGCCGTAGTGGAGGACAGGCCAGCCGTCGGTCAGTCGCTGGCCCGGCGGGAGGCGCGGCCGTCCGTCGTCACGAGCCTGCTGTGTACGCGGGTCCTTGGCGAAGAGCGCCATTGGGCGGCCTCCCTGCTCCGAGGTAGTGGGACACCCAGTGTACCGCTGCCCCTCCACCGGCCAGCATCGCAACCCTGCCTACGCCTCAGGAGTGACACCGAGGGCGCCCGACTGACGCCTGACGTAGGATCGACGGATGGATCAGCCCGCAACCTTCTCGATGCAGACCGGAGCGCGCTCGCGTAGCGGCGCCGCCGTGCGACGTGCGGTCCCGTGGCTGGCGCTGGCCGCGATCGTCATCGGCATCGACCAACTGACCAAGTCAATCGTGCGGGCAAGACTGGATCTCTATGAGGTCTGGCCGGCCGGTTGGGAAGTTATCCGGTTTCAGCACCTGCAGAATGACGGCGCGGCCTTCGGCATCCTCCCAGGGGCCGGCACGTTCCTCGTCGTGACCGCCTTCATCGCCATCGCCGCGTTGACCGTGTTCCTGCTGACGCTGCCCGATCACGGCCGCCTCTACCACCTCGCCCTCTCGGGGATCCTCGGTGGCGCCATCGGGAACCTCATCGACCGGATCCGGCTGGGCGTCGTGACCGACTTCATCGACCCCACGCACTACCCCGCCTTCAACGTCGCGGATTCCTGCATCGTCTGCGGTGTCGCGCTCCTCGCCTACCTCGCGTTCCGCGACGGCGACGAGTCATCCGCGAAGGCGCAGTCATGACTGCGGCCGCCGGCGCGCACTCGGACGCCCGTCGCTTCGAGGTGCGCGCCGAAGACCGGCTCGACCGCGCGGTGAGCCTGGCTGTCCCCTCGCTATCGCGGACACAGGCGCGCAAGTGGGTGGAGGACGGACGGGTACGCGTGGACGGCGCCCCCGTCACGAAGGCCAGCACGCTGGTCCTCGCGGGACAGGTGGTCGAGGTTGAGGCGCCAGCAGCGCCTGCCGTGGATCCCCGCGCGAAG
>SCVR01000438.1 GCA_004296805.1 Dehalococcoidia bacterium | reverse complement strand
AACGTCGAACTGGTCCCAAACACTTCAATCAAGTCGATCTCCGGGACAAATTCCCTGCAACAAATTACTCTGCTTGATAATTCCGGCGTGGAAAAGACAATCGCAGTTGACGGCCTTTTCATTGAGATGGGCTTTAAGATAAATCTGGACTTTGTAAGACATCTTGTGACACTCAACACGTCAGGCGAAATCGAGGTGACTGACGGTGGAAAGACATCGCACCCGGCGATATTTGCCGCAGGCGACGCTACGCGCATCCCATACAAGCAGATAATATCCGCATGCGGGGATGGAGCAACAGCTGGCCTTTCTGCGTTTAATTATATTGAAAAACTAAAGGGAAAATCCGGAGTTCGCGCAGACTGGAAAAAGACAATCGGCGACACCACGTATCATTACTGATTTCAGGCTTGTCTTATTTGACTCAAAAGACACCTGTAATTTATCCACAATCCCTAAAAACACCCTCATGCGCAGTTTCATTATGCTGTTTTCAGAGAACAAATCCTACTTGGGCAAAATAGTAGCGGCGTCATTTTTCATAATCACACTGGTGTTATTTTTTAATGCAAACGTACCTGCGTTTGCAATTGCGACAGTACCTGGCTCACCTACGGGACTTGCGGCAGTGGCCGTATCTCCCACACAAGTCAATCTCTTTTGGACTGCTCCTGCAAGCGATGGCGGCTCTGCGATCACAGGCTACAAAATCGAGTACAAATCCGGCTCGTTTTACTCAACACTTGTGGAAAACACCGGCGCTGTCACTACCTATTCCCATACAGGCCTTACAACAGGAACCGCTTACACTTACAAAATTTCAGCAATCAACTCACTTGGAACAAGCACTGCATCAAGTGACGTGTCTGTCACGCCGACCTCCTCGTCTGCCGCTGTGGCTCCAGGCGCACCGACCGGTCTTACTGCAACTGCTCCGTCTCCAACCAAAATTGATCTGTCCTGGACTGCTCCTGCAGACAACGGCGGATATCCTATCACCGGATACAAAATACAATACAAGACTGGTTCTAACTCCTACGCTGATCTGGTTGCAAACACTGCAAGCACTACCACTAGTTTTTCACACGATGGTATCACTGCAGGGCAACTCTACATTTATCGGGTATACACGATAACCTCGTTTGCAACAAGCACGCAATTCTCACCAGAGGCACTAATCACACCAAAAGCTGCCTCTACGTCATCTGCTCCAGGTGCGCCGAC